>JAITNR010000060.1 GCA_031290375.1 Prevotellaceae bacterium
GAGAAAGTGGAACAGTCGGATATTTACATTGGACTTTTGGGCAATGAATACGGAAATACCGACAGCGAAGGCGTTTCTGCTACCGAACGGGAATTTGATTATGCTACTCAATTGAACAAAACGCGGCTGATTTTTATCAGCGGAAAAAATAATACGAAACGTGATGAACGCGAAAACAAACTGATTAAAAAAGCCGAGCAATTTATTGTAAGACAGAAATTTACATCTCAATTAGAACTAAAATCCGCCGTTTATGCTTCTTTGATTTCTTATTTGGAAGACCGTGAATATATCCATTCTACGCCTTTTGATGCGACTTTGCACCGCGAAGCCACATTGAACGACATTGACGAGGAAAAAGTTAAAACATTTCTTGCAGCGGCGAACATCAAACGGCAATATCCGCTTGATGTTGATACGCCTTTCGAGGAAGTTTTAACAAGATTGAATTTGCTGAGAAACAATAGATTAACGAATGCTGCAATATTGTTGTTCGGTAAAAAACCGCAAAATTTCTTCATTACTTCTGAAGTAAAATGTATGCACTTTCACGGCACGGAAGTGGTGAAACCCATTCCGTCATATCAAATTTACAAGGGCGATGTGTTTCAGATGATTGAGCAGGCGGTTGATTTTGTGCTATCGAAAATTGATTTGCGAATCGGGCTAAGAGAAACTTCCATCTATGCTCCCGCGCAGTATGAACTGCCGATGTTTGCAGTAAAGGAGGCGATTGTAAATGCTGTTTGCCACCGCGATTATACGAGCAACGGCAGCGTTCAGGTAATGCTTTTCAAGGACAGATTGGAAATTTGGAATCCGGGACATTTGCCTTTCGGTTTGACGGTCGAAGATTTATATTCCGTACACAGTTCTTTGCCGACAAATCCGCTAATCGCCGAACCAATGTATCTGAACGGAACGATTGAAAAGGCGGGGACAGGAACAAATGATATTATAAAACTCTGTAAGGAATGGGGATTGCGGGAGCCGGAATATCGCCAGCAGGCGTTGTTTAGGGTTGTTTTGCATAGAAATAACGTAGTGGAAGAGGAAACCGCGCAAGTTACCCCCCAAGTTACCCCCCAAGTTCGTAATTTGTTGATGGTAATGGAAGGATATTTGAGTATGGCAGAAATTCAAAATATATTGAAAATATCAGATAGAAAATTTTTTCGTTTAAGTTACATTAAACCTGCTTTAGAACAGGGTTATATCGCTCCGGAGTTTGCCAACCCCAATCATCCGAAGCAACGATACTACTTGACAGAAAAAGGAAATTTACAAAAAAAACATATAGAAAATGAGTGATACAGCAATAAAATTTGAAAACATATCAAAGCAATACCGTTTGGGATTGGTTTCGACAAAGACGTTGAGTCACGACTTGAACCGTTGGTGGCAAACTTCCATTTTGCGCAGAGAAGACCCTTATCTGAAAATAGGCGAGGTAAACAACCGCTCGCAAAAAGCCTCCGGCGAATACGTCTGGGCTTTGCGCGACATCACTTTTGATGTGCAGCAGGGCGATGTTGTCGGTATTATCGGCAAAAATGGTGCAGGGAAATCCACCTTGCTCAAACTGCTTTCGCGCGTTACAGCACCGACCACCGGTTTTATCAAGGCAAAAGGCAAAATAGCCTCATTGCTTGAAGTTGGCACAGGCTTCCACCCCGAACTTACAGGACGCGAAAATATTTATATGAACGGCACTATTCTGGGAATGAAGAAGAGGGAAATTGACAGCCAACTTGACCGTATTATTGATTTTTCGGGTGTGGAAAAATACATTGACACGCCTGTAAAACGTTATTCGTCAGGTATGAGCGTAAGGCTTGGTTTTGCTGTAGCTGCGCACCTTGACCCGGAAATATTGGTGGTAGATGAAGTTTTGGCAGTTGGCGATGCGGAGTTTCAGAAGAAAGCGATTGGGAAGATGCAGGATGTATCGAAAGGCGAGGGGAGGACAGTGTTGTTTGTGAGCCATAATATGACGAGTATGCAGCAATTATGTAAAAGTGGCGTTTTACTAGACAATGGCTGTATTGCTTACACAGGACAAATTGGAGATGTTATCAAAAAATATATTGGAGATGTAGAGGCACAAAGTCAATATATTGGATTCGATGGAGAAAAAGGCAATCTTGCACTTTTATCAGCATCTGTTGTCTCAAATCACGGCGATGTATTTTATAATTCATCTGTTATTGATATTGAATTTACAGTTAGCGTAGAACGTACCGTTAATTCTTTGGTGATTGGGTTTAACATATACAGTATTTACGGTTATCCGCTGGCACGCGCAGATTATAATGACTCTAACGATTTAACTACCTTGAAAAAGGGGATATATAAATTTCGTTTCAGAATACCTGCTTATACATTTTCAAACGGCGAATACAAAATCGTATTTGACATTGCGGAAAAAGATATTAAACGTTATTCCACAGATGAATCTTCCCTTTTTATGCAGATTCTGATAGACGACACAGGGTTTGGAAACAGATTTAGCGAATCATTGGGCATTAAATCCTCAATAATCAGACAACCTTGGCTTCTTGATTTTAACTCTATATAATCTCCCCTTAACAATCCCCCTTTACGACCGTGATAGAATAAAATTTTGTTAAAAAAAGGTATCTGAAAATTTGCCACAAAAACTCTTCTTTGAGTTTTTGTGGCATTTTATTCAAATTCCACGCAGCACCGCCATTAAAGCATTTATTTGTATGCCGACTTCGCCGTGAAAATAATTTTGTGCCATTCTGAAATCTGTTTATAATCAGGAGATTGCTGTTCTTGAAGTGCAGGAATACCCGATTAAACCGGTTGCCACACGAGGCAGATATTACAAGCGGGTTGCCAATTCAAACCATTTGTTGAGTTTGGATGAAATTGCCAATGAGCATCTGAAAACAATCAATTCGAGTTGGGATTATTATCCTGACCCGATACATAACTTTGCCGCCTTGTCGGAAGAAAAGATTGCCCGTTTTATCGGAAAATTGCGTGAAAAAGGCGAATTCAGTTCCTCTTTGACCGATTTGGATATTCTTGGGAAGTTGGAATTCATACGCGAAGGCAAGCCAACATTTGGCACCTATTTGTTGTTTGTAAAAGATTATTGCCCGATAAGCGACATACAAATCGGGCGTTTCAAAAGTTCCATTACCATTATTGATTCCATTTCGCTCAATTCCGACTTGTTTCAGGAAGTTATCGACATTATTGCCT
>JAITNR010000194.1 GCA_031290375.1 Prevotellaceae bacterium
TTTTTTAAGACCAATTTTAGCCGAAAAAATACGATTTTCATTTTAGAAAAGCCCCCAATAAAATATTATGACCTGAAATTCAGCACTTTAAAATATCAATAAAAATCAGACACCATCCTATTTCGCTTGAAAGGTAATTTTCATAACCGCAGGTTGTACTATTGCTTAGCTGCGGCTATGAAGATATTGACCGAAAGGTGAAGCTAATGATTTTGGAAATCAAAAAAGACACCCAAAATATTTCCCCAAAATCACTGAAAATATAATTTTGAAAATCAAAAAAGGATAAGTAACTTTGCAGTGTATCTGACGGCGAAGCATTAGTAGCGGATATGAATTTTAATATATTGATTTTAAGCTAATTAATATATTAATTGAGAAGAAATATTAATTAAAAAAAATAAAAGTTATGGTTAAATTAGGTATTAATGGCTTTGGACGCATTGGACGTATGGTGTTTAGAGCCGCTGTGGAAAATTTTTCTGATGAAGTTCAGGTGGTTGGTATTAACGATCTTTTAGAACCGAATTATTTGGCTTATATGCTCAAATACGATTCTGTTCACGGACGTTTTAACTTCGATGTAAAAGTAGAGGGTAATTCCCTAATAGTAAATGGCAATAAAATTCGCCTCACCGCAGAAAAAGACCCTGCCTTGTTGAAATGGAACGAGGTCGGTGCAGATGTGGTAGTGGAATCAACAGGTTTGTTTCTTACTAACGAGACTGCCAACAAGCACATTCAGGCAGGTGCTAAAAAGGTGATTATGTCCGCTCCGTCCAAAGATGACACTCCAATGTTTGTTTTCGGCGTAAATAGCGATAAATACGCAGGACAGGACATTATTTCCAATGCATCTTGTACAACCAACTGTCTGGCTCCGCTGGCAAAGGTTATCCACGAGAAATTCGGCATAGTAAAGGGTTTGATGACAACCGTTCATGCTGCTACGGCTACTCAAAAGACTGTTGATAGTCCTTCGTCAAAAGATTGGCGTGGTGGACGCGGAATTTTGGAAAACATTATCCCCTCTTCTACCGGCGCAGCTAAGGCTGTGGGTAAGGTTTTGCCTGCACTCAACGGCAAACTTACCGGTATGTCGTTCCGTGTGCCTACATCGGACGTTTCGGTGATTGATATGACGGTCGTTTTGGAAAAATCCGCTACTATGGACGAAATTAACGCCGCAATGAAAGCCGCCTCAGAGGGCGAAATGAAAGGGATTATCGGTTACACCGAAGATTCGGTTGTTTCAACGGATTTTCGCGGCTGTGCATTGACTTCCATTTACGATGCAAAGGCGGGTATCGGATTGGACGGCAACTTTGTAAAACTCGTTTCGTGGTATGACAACGAATGGGGCTATTCCAACAAAATGCTTGAAATGGCAAAGGTTGTTGCTAAGAAGTAATAAAAAGAGGCTGCTAAGGTAGCCTTTTTTGTTTAACACAACACCCTGTTGTTCATTATTCATTATCAACCAACTAGCCTCTATAATAATAAATTCTTACAGTAATATTTGTTAATATTACACGATTTTTGATACATTTTTGATAAAATGATTTTAATTTTGCACTATCGTTTCATTAAAAAAGTTAAAAGTCGTTATGAGAAGAATTTCAGTTTTAGTATTTGCGATGAGTGTTTTCGCAATTAATGTTGTGGCAGAGGAAACTTCCGATACAGCATCACAAGGAACTTCATATACTGCGGTACAAGATACCTCTAACGTTGCGGTACAGGATACCTCTAACGTTGTGGCACATAAAACTTCGTTTTCGGTTGGTGTCGATTTTCAAAGTCGCTATGTGTGGCGGGGTTTGCCTTTGGGTGGCTCTGTACCGAGCATTCAACCTGCGGCAACGTTCAATTGGGAAGGACTTGAGGCAGGTGTGTGGGGAGCATTTTCTACAAGTACTCTGAGCACGCAGGAACTTGACCTGTATGTATCATACACCTTTTGGAAAGATATGTTTTCGGTTGCCGTAACCGATTATTGCTTCCCTACCGTTGACCATGATGCTAATTTCAAATATTTCAATTATGGGAGAAACACTACTCATCACGTATTTGAAGCGGGTATTGCTTTTAACGGCACTGAAAAGGTTCCTGTCAAAGCAGGTTTTTACATCAATTTTTACGGTAACGACAAAAACGCTGACGGCAACAATGCCTATTCGTCTTACGCTGAGGTTTCCTACAATCCGTCTGTAAAAAAGTGGGGGGTGGATTTTGACATCTTTGCGGGTTGCGCCTTGACAGGATACGATTTTTATGCCACAAAAAACAACGGATTCGGTTTTATCAATCTGGGCGCAGGCATCACAAAGTACATTAAAATCAACGATTCTTTCAGTTTCCCCGTTTATACAAGATTGATTTTCAACCCCGATGCCAATCAGGCGTATTTTGTTGCAGGGCTGGGAATTTCTTTATAATTGATAAATTATATTTTATTTTGTAACGAAAAAAGTATTAATTAAAAAATAAAAAAAATTATGTTTAATTCAGGTTCAACCGGTTTTATGCTTGTTTGTACAAGCCTTGTGATGCTGATGACTCCGGCATTGGCGTGTTTTTATGGAGGCTTAGCCTCAAAACGTAACATTTTGGGTATAATGGTTCAAAGTTTCGTATCTATGGGCTGGAGTACCCTTTTATGGTTTGTAGTGGGCTATTCGATGTGTTTTAGCGGAACATTCGGAGATGGCACTGATTTTGCAGGTATCATTGGCAATTTTAACAGGGCATTTCTGGCAGGCATAAGTCCTGCAAGTGCTTTCACTGGCAATGGAGAAATTCCCGAGTACGTTTTCATCGCCTTCCAGATGATGTTTTCGATACTTACACCTGCACTTATTACGGGTGCTTTTGTTAATCGTATTTCGTTCAAGGCGTATTTCCTGTTTTTGACTGCCTGGCAGTTTTTGGTTTATTATCCGTTCTGTCACATGGTTTGGGGCGGAGGATTGTTGGCTGAATGGGGTGTTTTGGACTTTGCAGGCGGTATTGTGGTACACGCTACGGCAGGTTTTGCTGCTCTGGCTTCTGTTTTCTTCGTTGGCGCAAGGGTTGACAAGAACTCAACACCCAACTCCATTCCTCTTGTAGCAATAGGCAGTGGCTTGCTCTGGTTCGGCTGGTACGGCTTCAACGCAGGCAGCGAACTCAGGGTTGACGGCATCACGGCAATTGCATTTCTGAATACGGACATTGCAGCTTCTTTTGCTTTGGTAACGTGGATGGTAATTGAATGGGCTCACGCCCGCAAACCTAAATTTGTAGGCATTCTCACAGGTTCTATTGCGGGTCTGGCAACTATTACGCCCTGTGCAGGATTTATCCCCATCTGGGCGGCTCCAATTGTGGGCATTGTGGCAGGCGGAACCTGTTACTATGCTGTAATGTGGAAAAACAAGCGTCAATGGGATGATGCCCTTGATGTATGGGGAGTTCACGGCATTGGAGGTTTGGTGGGTACTGTTCTGCTTGGAGTGTTTGCCTATACGGGCATAAACAGCGCAGGAGCAGACGGTCTGGTATTTGGCGGTGCTTCTTTCTTTGTAAAGGAAGTTGTTGCCGTTGTCGGAGCATCTATTTACGCATTTGTATTTACCTACATTTTACTTTGGCTCATTGACAAAATTACGCCTGTACGTGTCAGCAAAAGCGAAGAAATTGAAGGTATCGACAGTGCTTTGCACGGCGAACGGGCTTACGACGAAGGTGTTTTATAAAATGTAGTTATTCCTTATAATTATTTGCAGGGAGGCTGTTCAGAAAGTTGGACAGTCCTCCTTTTTTAATGCTTTGATGTCAAAAAAGGTTTAATACTAAAGTGATATTAAAATGGACTATATAAAAATCATGATAGAATAAAATTGCGGGTCAAGCCCGCAATGACGTAAATAGCTTTGTATGGCGGACTTATTTCATTTTGGTATAATCTTCGATTTTTTCCGCAACATTTTCGATTTTTATTTTGGCAAGGGGCTGTCTCAAAAGTTTTTTAGTACACGTTTTTTTTATATTATTGATTATCTCATAAATGAAAAAACTTAGTGTTAAGTTAAATCTGAAATGTCAAAAATATAAGTTATAAATATTTAATAATCAATAAATTAAAATTTTACTTCATTATTAACTTAACATTAGTTTATTATTCACCCAAAACGTACATTATCAAAATTTTAACAAGTCTTCCATCGTAAAAAATCCTTTTTTGTTCTGCACAAACTCTGCTGCCAGCACCGCTCCCAAAGCAAATCCATCTCTGCCTTTTGCTTCATGCGTCAGGGTAATGGTGTCTTGAAGGCTGTCATATTCTACAATGTGTGTGCCTGCCACTTCGCCTTGACGAATTGCCTGTATTTCAATGCTGTTTTCGTCTTCTTCTGGAGAAAGTGTCCATATGGTTTTTCTTTCAATATTTTCCAAAATCAAATTTGCCAAAGAGATGGCTGTGCCTGATGGAGCATCTTTTTTTTGAGTGTGGTGAATTTCAGTTATGCTCACTTCGTATTGTCTGAAACTGTTAATTATTTTTGCCAGTTTTTTATTAATTTCAAAAAAAATATTTACTCCCAAACTAAAATTCGGTGCCCAGAAAAGTGTGTTATCATTGTTTTGAAGTTCGTTTTTAAGAATATCCAACTGCTCGTTCCAGCTTGTTGTGCCGCTTACAATCCTTACATTTTGCTGCCAGGCAGCGCGGATATTTTTCTCTGCCATTTGAGGTATGGTAAATTCCAAAGCCACGTCAGCGGAGGCAAATTTTTCTGAAAAAATATCGTTAAAGTTATTTATATCAATAATAGAAACAATTTGATGCCCACGCTCTCGGGCAATTTCTTCAATTTTTTTGCCCATTTTCCCATAACCTATGATTGCGATTTTCATTTTTATCTATGTTTAAAATTGCAACAAAGTTACAAAAAAATCAATAACCAATGAATAATGTGAGTAACATTGCACTTGAACCTCGCCTCATTGCGAGCGAAGCAATTCACAGTGCTCTCTTTACTTGGGGATTGCGGGTCATACCCCAAAGGGCACAGGTGCCCGCAATGACGGATACATTTCACACAATTCTCATAATTTACATAACCAATTTTGAAATTTCTGAAATTCTCCAAAAAAATAAATTTGCACAATTAAAAAAATTCACTTACCTTTGCACCTGA
Source organism: Prevotellaceae bacterium (assembly GCA_031290375.1). Lineage (GTDB taxonomy): Bacteria > Bacteroidota > Bacteroidia > Bacteroidales > Paludibacteraceae > F0058. The sequence goes on from JAITNR010000194.1 coordinate 5,184, forward strand.
TTTTTATATACAAAAAAAGATAAAAATAGATAACTCAAAAATATGACGGCTTACTTGCAAATATTAATAATTGTAGCGTTATGGACAGAAAATGCCCGTAACTCATTGATTATGAGCGAGTTACCCCCCCCCCCAAGTTGCTGATTATCAAGTAGTTACGTGTTTGCACCGTAGTTATGTGATTAATATACAGTCTGTTAATAAAAAACAGACTACCTTTGGTGTGTTTAGAAAATGGGAGCAGGGAAAAAGGGAAAAAATTATAACAGAGGAGTTATAAATTAATGTTTATGCAACAGTCCGTTAGGACTTTCATATCAATAGAAGAGCAACAGCAGAACACAGAAATCCCCGTATGGGGATTCATAAAAACGAATATATGAAACCTCTACGAGGTTTTGGCAGAGAATTTAAGCATTTTTCTATTGATATTTATTCCCTGACGGGAAAAAGAACAGCACTGTTCTTAACTTGAGCCGGGATTTATATAATTATTTAATACTGTTTATATTATTTATCAAAAATTTTAAAGTTTTATTCAAATGAAGACAACAAAATTATTATTATTTCCGCTGCTAATCGCAGCGATGGCGATGATGCCACAAGGAGCAATGTCGCAAGTTACAATCGGTTCTAACGATGAACCTCAGGCATTTTCACTGTTGGAGTTGATTTCCAATGGCAACAAAGGCTTGCGGCTGCCGCAACTCAAAGAAAATCAGCGCAATGCTTTAACAACAGCCACTTTCAAACTTAATTCTGGAGCAAAAGGGCTGACTATCTACAACATTGACGCAAAATGCGTACAGTACTGGAACGGCAGCGGTTGGATTCCCGCAGGCATCTGCGGGGTTGTAATACCCTCTATTGACTTTCCCAAGA
>JAITNR010000233.1 GCA_031290375.1 Prevotellaceae bacterium
CACTACCTTGTCCGCTCCGTGTTTGGTGCGGGTGAAAACGAGTACCGTTTCGATGTCCCGATTTTTCAAAACATCCATCAGCAAAGGCAATTTATTCTCTTTATCCACAAAATAAATAAACTGTTGAATGGTGTCTGCTGTTGACGAAACAGGCGTAACCTCCACCTTTTGAGGATTATGCAGGATGCGTTGCGAGAGTTTGACTATTTCAGGCGGCATGGTGGCTGAAAAGAACAAGGATTGCTTTTTGAGGGGCAACACCGCCAACAGTTTCTTGATGTCGTGTATAAAACCCATGTCGAGCATACGGTCGGCTTCGTCGAGCACAAAAATCTCCACATCGCTCAGGGAGATAATCTTTTGGTTTATCAAATCGAGCAACCTGCCGGGCGTTGCTACCAATATATCTACGCCGTAGCGCAGGGCATTTACCTGTGTTGTTTGGTTTACTCCGCCAAAAATAACGGTATTAGTGAGCGCAGTGTATTTGCCGTAGGTGTTGATACTTTCGCCGATTTGGATGGCCAATTCGCGCGTGGGGGTTACAATCAGGCTGCGTATTTTACGCTTGCGTTCATACTGCGTATTTTTCTGACTTAACAATTGAAGAATGGGCGCCGAAAATGCGGCGGTTTTGCCTGTGCCTGTTTGTGCACAGCCTAATAAATCTAATCCTTTCAATACAATGGGAATGGCTGCTGCCTGTATGGGAGTGGGAATAGTGTAGCCTTCTTCTTTTATGGCTTTGAGAATAGGCTCGATAAGCCCGAGGATTTGAAATGACATTTTTTTTACACTTAGATAACTTGATAGATTTGTTTTTACAAACAAAACCCAAAAATATGTTGTGCGGCAAAGGTACAACAAAAATTCGGAATTAAATCATTTTTAATTTTTCTATTTTCCATTCTCTATTAAACGAATAGGTTGTGTCTATCACTCCTATATATTCATAGATTGCTAAACATTTTTGATTTAATTGATTCTTTTCTATCTGACTCATGTTTTCCGCCATAATGAAAAGTATATCGGCAAACTGTTCCAAATTTTCATGATTAAATTTTTGTTTAGTCAGGAGCATCTTTATCAAATCATCCGGTTCCATAGCGATTAACTCCATAATATCCAATCCGAAATCTTCTTTCAATGTCCGGATGGTTATGGCAATATGATCAGTTGCCTGTTCTTGATTTTTTAGATGAAGTAATTTGGCAAGTATTTTTCCTAACACTTGTCCAAACATTTCGGCTTGTCTTACGAGATAATCTTTTTGCTCCATATTTTATTTATTTTAAAATTTGATTTTCTTATCTATTCTCAGCTGTCAGCTGTAAAAAATGTCAACCGTTGCCGACCGCGTTCTGTCCCACGACGCAAAAATTGTAAAACCGCAGGCACTGTCACACGTTGCTGACTGTAAAAACCGTACGTCATTGTTAATACCACTCTGGCAAACGTGCATTTTTTGTTCAAAACTCTCTGTTTGATCTGAATAATCACAAAAATGGGGGATGTTGGATTTCCTGTTCTTCCAACATTTCCCATAGTTCTAATGTGGTAACTATGTTTTTGTAACCTTTTTTCCGTAATCCTACAGTTAATGCCTTGTCGCCTGTCCACAACAAACCATCCAAGTGGTTAGTAATGGAAACAAATGCAAAATCATCAAAATCAATGTCGAAAACAAGTTTTTTTGCTTCGATTACTATTGCTTCCGGCAAAAGGTCTTCATCTATAAAGAAAATACGGCTCTCAATAAGACTTATCAGTTCAAATAAATCTTCATTATTTAATTTGGAGTAACTGCGAATTTTGGACAAATGACGTTGTATCTCCTTTTGCAGATATTTACAACTGTAAAACTCAAAATAATTTCTAGAATTTAACAACAACCTTCCTATCCTGCTATTTGAATTGAGTAGGGCGCTGAAGACGATATTGGTATCAACAATGATTTTAATTTTCATTGTTTTATATCTGAAAATTTATCTTGATTTTTGTTCCACCAACCGCTATTAATTTCTCTCGCAAGTGTATCCACTTCCTGCTGATTGACACTATAAGCGGACGTTAATTCTTTGTAACGTAAGTAATCTATCAAATCTTGCATTTGTTCCACTTGTGCTGTAATTGGAAATCGAATAACAAATTCTCTGCTTGTTCTTTCTATTATCATATCTTTCATTTTTTATTAACAAATCAAATACAAAGGTACATTTTTCTTTTCAACAAATCAACCATTGCCGACTGCGTTCTGTCGCACGTTGCTGACTGTTAAAACTCACTTTGCCGGATATTTAGATTGATATTGTTGTACTTGTTCTTCAATAATATCAATAAAATCATGTATTTGTTCATATTCGACACCATACCCGTTAGTAAAGGATAATTCTTTCTCTTTTATCTTGACTGTAAAAACTTCATCTGTTCCATCCACAGGTATGTAACTTTTTCCGCTTTTAACTTTTTCAAGGATATCCAAATCACATTTATCCAGTAAGGATTTCCATAATTTATTAGGTGTGGTTTTATTAACCTCAACTTCTTTTTTCTTAAAATTATCACCTGTGTCATAATACTGATGATGAAAATGAGTTGTTTTTGCTGTAAATGTCATTTCTAAAAAGAATCCATTCATCCCTCCGGAATGAAGATAACTTACAGATAATACTTCTTCTTCAGGCTGTTCTTCTTTTGTGTCACATGATACAAAACCAACTGAAATTGCCAGTAAAACGACTAAAATAAAATTTGCTTTCATTGTTTTTGCTTTTAATTTGTTTATAATTCATTTTATTGTTGTCAGTGATTATGGTGCTGACGCCGCACCTTTTATATTTATTTACTTAATCTCTTGTCTGTAATATACGCAATATATGCCAATAACAACGCACTGACCATCACCAATCCCTCAACTATGAACACATTCTTAAGAACTCCTGTC
>JAITNR010000236.1 GCA_031290375.1 Prevotellaceae bacterium
CAAGCAAGAAATTATTGCCTTTGTTGCTGTATTCAACTTGCAAATAATATTGTTTTCCCCAAATGTAAATTGTTTCGCCCGATACAAATTCTCGCTCGCTATGCCGTAATTGCTCGGCAAATTTCTTTTGCTGTGCACGTATCCAACTGATTTTTGAAGCTGCAAATAGCTGAATATTTTCATCGTTGACAGACAAAGGCGCTGAAATTCGTACCGTTCCATTGGGTGGCAACACCGAAAGATGTAAATTTTTAATTTTCTTTTTAACTATTTCTATTTCAATGTCATGTATTCTCATTCTTGTTAAAATTCCTTTTGAACATTAACTAATTCGTATGCTTTTTCAACCTCGCTATCATTTTTCAATACTTTATACAATGCTTTCTTTATTATTCTAATTTTGACAATATTCCCTCTAAAATCGTCCGGCTTGCTACTCACAACAGCATTGTAAAGTTCATTGGCTAAATTATCATCCTCACCAAACTGCATATAAAATGCCCGCTTTGCTGCACTGTGGCGAACGGACATAGGAAATTCTCCATTTTCCTCAGGTTTTTCAGCTTTTTTAAGCAAATCTAAATATTTGTCGAGTAAATTTTTGTAGGCAATAATTCCATTTTTCCGGTCGCTAATCAGCCGTTGCAGAATGGCAGACATCTTTTCGTAATAAAGTGGATTAACGATTTGCCTTTCAACGATTTTTTTGCGAATATTATTTTCAATTGCTTCTGCTGCGGCTTCCTGCGAGGACTTATCATTGTCGTTTTTCAACTTGTCTTCCTGCATTATAATGAAATTAAGTACGGTAAAATCGTCAAAATGTCCAATTATTTCACTATCATCGGCAATGATGTAATTATCAATTAAAAAACGCATTCCGGGCTGATATGCCTTAAAATCAATAAAATCACCGCTTGCTTTACCAATATAATCTCTTAAATCAACATAGAATTTTACTTTCTTTTCGAGTTCGGTTTGTTGCTCTTGCATGTATCCCGCTTCGGTCATATCGGGTTTAATTTCAGCGTATGCCCTTGTAAGCCGAGCAGAAAGTTTATACAATTTCTCACGCATACGGGCAAAAATTTCATCTTTGCCGACATCAATGCCGTTTTCGCCGCAAAAATATTGACTGTATTCAAGTTGTCCTTTGGGCGGTTTTACACCTTCGCAAAGCGCTTCAATCTCTTCAAGCGTTTTATCAAAATATGCCTTTGCTTCTTCAATTCTGTCCTTGATAAGTCCCTCAATATCTTCTTTGTCGTAAGCATCAAAATTGCTTGCGCCTGCATATTGATTTACCGCATCGGTAAGGCTTTCAAACAGTTGCTTATAATCCACAATGTAGCCAAAATCCTTACTTTCATCGTCAATACGATTTACGCGGCAAATTGCCTGAAACAAGCCATGGTCTTTCATCGACTTGTCAATGTAAAGATAAGTGCAGGGCGAAGCATCAAAACCTGTCAAAAGTTTATCCACTACAATAAGCAGTTTCATATTAGCAGGCTCCTCCACAAATTTGCGCTTTGCTTCTGTTTCAAATATTTCGCGGTCTTGTCCGCCGAGCATCTTTTGATAGGCTTCGTATTTTTCCCAACTATCGTTATTTTCGTCAGCGCTTGTAGTTTCGGTGCGCAACGTTTGCTGAGAACTGTCAAAGGAAGTGATTATCGCACACTTGTTAAAATTTTTTGAAGTGAAAATCTCATAATATTTACAAGCGGAATAAATGCTGTCGGCAACCAACAAAGCATTGCCGTTACCGTTTTCGAACCGTGATTTGGTATTGAAATCAAAAATTATGTCGCAAGCAATTTTTTCCAGACGGCTTTTACTGCTGTAAAGTGTTTGCAGATTACCCCACAACTGTTTCAGTTTTGCTTTTGCTCTCGGCATGAGTCCGCGGGTTTTTGCCTCAAACCATTCGTCGATTTTTGCCTGATTGGTAACCTCTTGCGGAACATCTCTCGCCTCGTAACGCAAATCTAAAACTACATTATCGTTTACAGCCTCATTATATTTATAGGTATGAATATATTCGCCAAAAATTTCTTTGCTTTTTCTCTTATATTCTCTTAATAACGGTGTTCCGGTAAAACCAATAAATACGCTATTTGGTAAAATCTCTTTCATTGCTTTGTGCAGTTTGCCCGATTGCGTTCTGTGACACTCATCTACGAAAACAAAAATATCGCCTTTGGAGGAGAAATTTTTCGGTAAGGCTTTTTTGAGTTCCTCTATATAAGCGTCATAATTATCAGTTTTTACCCTACTTGCGTTTCTATGACCAAACTTATGCACCAAAGAGCAAATAAGCCTCTCGCCATAACTCCCAAGTTTCTCAATCAAATCTTTGCACGATTTTGTACGGTAAATTGTTTCATCAACTCCGCCGTATGTTCTTTCTATCTGCTCGTCAAGTTCCTCCCTGTCGGTGATAATCAGCACACGAGCGTTGGAATAATGCGACAAAATCCATTTTGAAAGCCACACCATGGTGAGCGATTTCCCGCTGCCTTGCGTATGCCAGATAATACCGCTCTCGCGTTTTGCAATTTTTTGTTGTGCTTCCAAAATTCCAAAATATTGATTATGACGGCAAATCTTTTTTATTCCTTTATCGAAAATGATAAAATTGTGGATAATATCAAAAAAACGTGTTTGTTCGTAAATGCTATATGTTTGCCATTCCAATTTATTGTTGTTCAGCAATGTACAAACAGTATTAATTTCCTTTGCTTTGTTGTTGGTAGTTTGGTCAAAGTTTTTCCATTCCAAATAGTGCTTTTCTGAGGTATTAATTACTCCGTAGCGAAGACCTTCGCTGTCATTGCCTGCCGTTATGATTTGCACGGTGGTAAAGAATGGATAAATAAAGCCTTCGCGTTGATTGGTAATATTCTGGCGGATTCCATTGCTGACCGAAATGGTACTTTTTTTGAGTTCGATAACCGACAGGGCAATACCGTTTACAAAAACAACCAAATCGGGGCGTTTTTCGCAGTGGTGCAAAATGGTAACCTCTTCGGCTATGGCAAAATGGTTTTCTTCAGGCTTTTCCCAATTTATGGGGAAAACTGTTTTAGGTATACCATTTTCGTCATTTACTTTTATGCCATATTTGAGAAGCGAATAGACCTTCTTATTGGCAGAATATAACTTATCTGCACTTGGGCAGGCGTTTACCGTTTCGCTCAATTTCTCAATGGCTTTATCTGCAAGATATTCGCTATATTCCATTTTGCCCGTAAGGAAGTCTTTAAGCAATTCGGGCATAATGTTGCTGTTTGTCTTGTCCTGTAAGTTGCCCAAATAAGCATAGCCGAGTTTCTGCCCGAAAAACTCGATAAGCCTGTTTTGCAATGCTCTTTCGCTTTCGCCGATTGGAATATTCATGTCTTTATATTCTATTTTTTATCAATATACTTTCCCCATCCGGTTGGAATTATGTTTCCCCGTCGCATATAATTTAATCCACGAAGGACTAAATCTTGACTAAAATCAGATTTGTGCTCACTCCAATTATAAAAATCTCTGAGTAACAAATCATCATTGATTGATTGCCTCTTAATTATTCTATTGTTCCATACCGCATAGAGTGTTGATACTATCTCCGCTCTTGCTAAGTCCATCTTTTTAATTTTATTTAGAAGATTGTTTATAGTATCTTGTGTTTCAATTGGATAACTATTGAAAGCTTGTTCTATTTCTGCTATCATTGAAGTTGGAATGTAATTATAATGCTTACCTCCTCTGCCATCGTGCTTAACTTCAATACGAACATGCCTGTATTGTTTGAATTTAGAATCAATGTAATTCATTAGTGCTTGGTCATCCGGACCAGCGATATTGCGTATGTATTCATTACCAAAGTCAAGTTGGCAACAATAACCGACCAAATGCATTGATTTCTGCAGTTTTGTTCGTCCCCACCCTTTTGAGCCATATAACTCTTTTACTATATGTCCTCCTACTATATGAGCGGCTATCGGTATTATTCTATTTTCGGATAACTTCTTTGATTGTAATGAAGTATTTACTAATCTTATTTTCCCTGTCAGCAACTGTTGCATTACCCCCTGCTTTGCCAATTTTGCCTTTTGCAGTTTTGATTGCAATGCCTCAATTTCTGTGTCCATATCGGAAAGAATGGTGGCTATGGCGGTTTGTTCGGGAAGAAGAGGAATGGGGATTTGGGTGGTTCTAATATATTCATTGTATAATCTTGAAACTATACCGCCATCGGCAGTTGCCCATTTTATTACCTTGAAATAGTGAGCCAAATAAACATTCAAAACTATTTTTTCATCGTTATCAATCCAAACTATATTTGAATCTTGATAATATGCAGGGTTGCCGTCATACACAATTGTTCTTCCGATTGTTCCTGCGGCAGAAAAGAGAACATCGCCTTTTTTCGGAAAGTTATATTTCACCAAAAAATCATCATAAACTTCTTTTGAAATAAAAGCATCCGGTTCTCCACCGAAAGTTCCAATTTTGAAAAAAGGAATATCGCCAGAATTCGCCGTCTGTTCTTTGAAAATTCTTTTGCACATTTTCACATCGCCCACTTCCCCCAACTTTTTCTCCACCCACTCCCCTTTAAATCCTTTTAATCGGATTTTGCCGGTAAGCAGGTTTTGCATTGCACCTTGCTTTATGGCTTTTTTCTTGGCAATGAGCCGCTCCAAACTCAAAATATATTTGTCAATATCGGAAAGGACTGAAGCGATGGCGGTTTGTTCTTTATAATCAGGTAGAGGAAAATTGAAGTAAATAAAATTTTTCTGATACAAATGATTAATTGTTGAACCTGCTGTCAATTTATTCAAAAATTCTTCAAAATATTTTGATTTAAAGATATAAGCAAGAAAAGTTTGATTTATATCATCTTTGAATGAACGAATCACAAATACCCCACTATTAAGAGTGCCTGCTTTCGGGATTTTGTCAAGAAAAGCAATTTTACCAATAGTGCCGTCTTTTGTTATAAGAATATCACCATTTTTAATTTGAATATTTTTATCTTGTTCAAATCTTTCTTTGGATACAAATGAACAAGTATTCCAATTAATAGTTCCATTGATAAAATCGGTGCCTGTAATTAATATATAATTTCCTAATTTCTGATATTCTGATTTTGTCAGTCCCTGCCAACCAATTCTTGCTTTAATGGAACAAGATTGCTCAATATTTTTTATTTTCCAGTCTTCCGGGATAATGCCGATTTCCGTTTGTTTATATCCTTTTTCTACTACCATACAAATCCCATTTCTTTTAAATGACTTTTTACTTTTGTTTCGTAGTCGGCAACAGCAGTTTCGAGTTCGGGTAAAGTTTGT
>JAITNR010000265.1 GCA_031290375.1 Prevotellaceae bacterium
TGTAATAAATTCTTTCAGCTTCTTGTGGTGTGTTGTATCTCAAAAATTGAAGTTCTTTTGTCATTTTGTGTTTGAATTATTATTCTGCGAAGGTACAAAGTGATATTGATAATTTTGCCAAAACTTAGACGATATGATATTATCAAGTTCTGTGCAGTCAGTATTGCTGTTGGTGTTCATCAAAATTATCAATTTTAATAAACGTTTCCAATATCTTTGCATATTGCTTTGGAACTAACACTACATCAGACATTTCGGCGGGAATAAGGATTGTTTCTCCGTAATTAACATCAAGTTTCTCCTGCCCGAAAATACAAGTCAAATCGCCCTCTACAACCGACAGCAACACAAAAGAGTCAATCTCTGCCAGCCTCAATTCTTTACTTTGGGTTAATTCTATTTGGTTGATTGCAAAACTTTCATTGTCAATGAGATTGACAATATTATTCGGACTTTCGCCTTTGTTGTTAACGCTAAAATTATAGTTTTCAAAATTAATAGCATCAAGGGCTTGTTTCAAATGGAGTTGTCGAGGGTTACCGTGTTCGTCTTTGCGATTGTAGTCGTAGATGCGGTAGGTTATGTCTGATGACTGCTGAATTTCTATCAACGTACAGCCTCTGCCGATAGTATGCACGCAACCCGCAGGGATGAAAATAAAATCACCCTTTTTTACATGGATTTTCCTTAAATGATTTTCGACATTGCCATTCTTTGCAGCATCGAGAAACTCCTGTTTGGTAAGTTTTTTGTTGAAACCTGCGATGATAAACGCATCAGGCGCACAATCAAGCATATACCAAAATTCATTTTTGCCGAAAGAATTGTGCCTTTTTCCTGCAATATCGTCATTTGGATGAACCTGAATGGATAAATCCTGTCTGGAATCAATCAGTTTGACAAGCAAAGGAAACTCTTCGCCAAATTTTTTATAAACTCTCTCGCCTACCAATTCGGTGAGATAGACTTCAACAAGTTCAGACAAAGTGTTTTCGGCTAAAAATCCGTTTATCACAACGGACTCTTTGTCCTGTACCGCCGACACAAGCCAACTTTCGCCAATATTTTGCAAAGAAGTTTCGGGGTAGATATATTTTAATTTTTCTCCACCCCAAATCTTGTCGAACAGCAACGGTTTGAATTTAAGAGGATACATTTTTATTGAAAATTGAAGGTTGAAAATGAAAATTGAAGGATAACAAACAGTAAATAATAGAGATATTAATTTGTTATTATAAAAAAATTTGAGAATTAAAAATTAAGAAATTTTCATTCTCAATTTTCAATTTTCAAATTTCAACTGATTAATCTATTCCCATTTTGAGCATACTTACCTCTCTTTCTGAAAGATAACGCCATTGTCCGCGAGGAAGTTTTTGTTTTGTAAGTCCTGCAAAATAGACTCTGTCAAGCGAAATAATCTTGTACTTACAATGCTCGAACATTCGCCTTACAATACGATTTTTACCTGAATGAATTTCGATACCGACCTGCTTCAAATCATCTTCCTTTACGTAAGAAATGTCGTCAGCTTTAATTTCCCCGTCTTCAAGCGCAATACCGTCCTTGAACATCTGCATATCCTCCTGCGTAAATTCTCTGTCAAGCCTGACGTGATAAATTTTCTTTTTGTCATATTTGGGGTGTGTCAGTTTGGAGGTTAAATCGCCGTCATTGGTAAAAAGCAGTACTCCTGTGGTGTTCCTGTCGAGCCTGCCGACAGGGTAAATCCGCTCAGTGCAAGCCTCTTTCACCAAATTCATAACGGTTTTTCTCTCTTGTGGGTCATCGGTAGTTGTAACGCAGTTTTTGGGCTTGTTGAGCAGAACATAAACCTTTTTTTCCAGACTTACGAGCTGGTCGTGAAACAGCACCCTGTCCGTTGCAGGAATAATTTTTACGCCAAGTTCGGTGATAATCGTGCCATTAACACTGACAACACCAGCCTGAATATACTCGTCAGCCTCACGGCGAGAGCAAATGCTCGAATTTGCCATAAACTTGTTGAGCCTCATGGGTTGAGTGTAATCCACAAACTGCTTCTTGTACTCAATTTGTTTCTTTTGACTGTATTTGTCATTAGGATTATAATTGCTGTCCCCCGAAAACTTCTGTCCGTAATTTCTGTTGCCGTTGCCCTGATATGGTTTGTGGTTAGGGTTGTACGGACGACTTTCGCGATTTCCGTTGTTTCCGTAACTGTTGTCGCGGTTGCCGCGATTTTGATAGCCACCGCCACTTTGGGTACCATTATTATACTCACGGTTACCGTTGTACTCGCGATTGCTGTTGTTGCCATAACTGTTGTAACGGTTTTCGCGATTTTGATAACCGCCACTGCTTTGGTTGCCACTGCTTTGGTTGCCACTACGCTCGTGATTGCCATTATAATCACGGTTGCTGTTGTTTCCATAACTGTTGTAACGGTTTTCACGGTTTTGATAAGTGCCGTTAGTGCCGTTACTTTGGTTGCCACTATGCTCGCGATTGCCGTTATGCTCACGGTTTTCACGGTTGTTGCCGTAACTGTTTCCTCGGTTTTCACGGTTTTGATAACCGCCACCGCCATTTCGATTTCTATCAAAAGACGGATTTCGATTAAAATTTGGGGTTCGACCACGACTTTCGGACTCATTGCCGTTTTCATCACCTGCCCTTTTGGGAGCCCCATAAGAAGAATTTTCCCTGTAAAAATTTGGATTAAAGCGCGTACGTCGCTGTTCCGTATTTTCCGCACTCACTCTTGGACGTCTGGTTTTGTCGTTTGAGTTGCCGTTGCCGTAAGAAGCATCACTGTTTCTTTTCGGCGGATAGTCAGTGTTATTTTCCATGTTTTTCACTAATTAATTTTTTTAAATTTATATGAATATTATTTTTTTGATTAAACGCTCAAAATATTACTTTGGGTATCGGGGAAAATCATTGTTGGCTGAAACCCTTTTGTTTCCGACTGTTCAAGCCACGTATAAGCCATAATAATTATCACATCGCCTATGCGAAACAGGTGCGCTGCCGCTCCATTAAGGCATATAACGCCCGAACCTCTTTTGCCCCTGATTGCATAAGTCTCTATTCTTGCTCCGTTAGTAACATCTACTACCTGTACTTTTTCATACTCAATTATTCCTGCGGCATCCATTAAATTTTCATCAATGGTAATGCTGCCGATATACTCCAAATTGGCATCTGTAACCGTTACACGATGGATCTTTGACTTCAAAATATTTAATAACATCTATTTATATTTTTGATTTTAGAGTGTTAAATGATATATAAATTTTACTGTCCTATTTGTACCGTATGTTATCTATTAATCTTATTTTTCCGCAATAAACCGTGATACAACCCACTATATAATCGGAATCTTCCATTCTTGCGACCGGTTGCAACGAATTGCCATCAACGATTTCAAAGTATTCCACTTTCAGTTCGGGCTTTTGCTCTATGGCGGCAACAGTGCAACTTTTCAACTCTTCAATATTGGTTACGGGTGCAAAGGTAATACTTTCTTTTAAAACTGCGTATATGTGAGAGGCAATTTTTCTTTCATTTTCACTCAATAAAGCATTTCTGCTACTCCTTGCAAGTCCGTTTTCTTCCCTGATAATCGGACAACCTACAATTTCTGTCGAAAATTGAAAAGTTTTTGTCATCAGACGAATAATAGCCAGCTGCTGAAAATCTTTTTCGCCAAAATAAGCTTTGTCGGGTTGTACCAATGTAAAGAGTTTGCTTACAATCTGCACTACTCCATTGAAGTGATTTGGACGAAAAACACCTTCCATTACCTTGTCAAGCCCCTGAAAATTGAACTCAAACGGCTGTTCAAGTTCAGTTTTGCTGTAAATATCTTCGATTGAAGGGGTAAATAGCAAATCGCAACACGCAGATGTAAGCATCTCGGCATCTTTCTCAATATCACGAGGATAATGCTCCAAATCTTCCCTTCTGTTAAACTGAGTAGGATTTACAAAAATGCTTGCAAGAGTTACGTCATTATTGATGGTAGACCTTTCTATCAGCGACAAATGCCCACGATGCAACGCACCCATTGTCGGCACAAAACCGATTGTTTTGTTTTCAGCCTTATAACTGTCAATTATCTCTTTCAGCGTATCTTGATTTTTGATTATTTTCATTTATATAAATTGTGAATTATTAAGGAAGCAGACGTATTTCATGCGTTGGTAATTCTTAACTCATTTATATTAAATATGTTACATTTTACTATTTTAAGAAACAAATATACATTAAAATTTTGTAAATATGTGAAAAAACTTTATTGGGCTAAATCTTTTTTTGAAGTTTATTGCGTTTACGAGGAATTATTTTCATAACCGCAGGTAAGATACCTGTGGAAAGCAAAAAGAGAAAATTGCTGTTAAACGAATTGAATTCAGAATAAAAATGTAACTTTGTACTCAATAAAAATAAATGTTTCATTCTTAAAAAATTAAAACTATGGCAGTAAAATACACTGTAAGCGAAAGGGGAAATCCGCTGCAAC
>JAITNR010000098.1 GCA_031290375.1 Prevotellaceae bacterium
GATATTGTGGCTATTACACAATTAGGAGGAAACACCTTTATGGCTACAAACACCAATACAGTTGTGCTGTTTTTACGCAAACGAAATGAAACGGAAGTACAACGAATAAAAGAAGCCACGTACAACCTTGCCGAAAGTTATCCAAAAACAAACGAAGATTTAACAATTAATGGCATTGAAAAACCCGTAAAAAAATATTTGGAGTACACCGAAGAAACCGAGATAAATCCCGAAAAATTCTTTTATTTTGTGCTGAATTACAAACAAAAAACCGTGATTATAAAAACGGGCGAAAAAGATGCTGAAAAAAGATTTTTAGGTTATAAAATTTCGCATACTCGCGGCAAAGAGGGATTTCATTCGATAGAAAGCAATAAAACCATTGATGAGTGCACTAAACTTTTTGATGAAAAGACCCTTGAAAATCCACAAAAAGCAAGTACCTATATTTATAATGCCTTCAATAATAACAATTTTCACAAAATAGACAAAACATTAAAAGATAATGTTTTCTGTGCAGATTTGATTGATATGCTCACTTTTGACCGCGATAGTTTCGATAAAAACATTTCGCTTGTTGTCAAAAAAAAAGTGAAGATTGAAAGCAGGTGGGAAGAAGTCAAGTTGGCAAAGACGGCAGAGATTGTAAGAGGAATAACCTACTCAAAAAACGACCAAACATTAGACAGAACTAACAATATAGTTCTAACCGCAGACAATATTACGTTAGACGGACATTTTGACATAAAAAAAGAAGTTTTTCTCAATAAGAACTTTAATGTCTCAAATGAAAAATTACTTAAAAAAAACGACATTTTTATGTGTTTTTCAAGCGGGAGCAAAGAACATTTAGGCAAAGTTGCTTTTATAGAAAATAATACGAAGTATATTGCAGGTGGTTTTATGGCAATAATCAGAGTAAAAGAAAATATTTTGCCAAAATATCTTTTCCAACTATTAAATTCTATATTGCGCCAATCAATCAGAGATTTAGGAACAGGTTCAAACATAAACAATTTATCGTCAATAATTAACGACGTCAAAATTCCTCTTCCCCCGCTCGAAATTCAGCAAAAAATTGTTTCCGAAATAGAAATTTTGGAAAAGAATGAGGCAGAGGCAAAAGGGAAAATAGAAAAGGGAAAAGAACAAATAGGAAAATATTTCTCTGAATTAGATAATAATGCAAATAAAATACTGCGACTTTCCAATAATGATATTTTTGAGGTTTCCATTGGTAAAAGAGTACTTTCAGACGAAGTAAACGCAGACGGCAAAATACCTGTTTATAGTGCTAATGTTTTTGAGCCATTTGGATTTATTGATAAATATTTAATTTCTGATTTTAGCATTCCGTCTGTTCTTTGGGGAATAGATGGCGATTGGATGGTGAATTTTATGCCTGTCGATAAACCATTTTATCCAACTGACCATTGTGGCGTTTTGAGAGTTAAAAAAGCTGAGGTGTTGCCAAAATATTTAGTTTGGTTATTAAACAATGAAGGAAAGAAAATCGGTTTTTCAAGGACATTAAGAGCTTCCATTGATAGAATTGAAGGAATAACAATAAAAGTCCCCCCTCTTTCCGCCCAGCAAAAAATCGTTTCCGAAATCGAAAAAATAGAAACACAAATAGCTGTATTAGAGCAGGAAGTTGCAGAAATTCCAAAACAAAAAGAAGAAATTTTAAAGAAAAATATATAAAAACAGAAAAATAAAATAGATGATAAATTTTAAAAAGACATTTGAGGTGGTTGCCGTTTTATTGATAATTAGTGTTTTATCAATAGAGATAGTGGCACAAAACAGTACAAATTCGCCTTATACGCGGTTTGGTTACGGAAAACTTACTGATGCGGGTTTCGGCAGGGCTAACGCAATGGGCGGCATAGGCTTCGGTTTCAGAAACAAAACTACGATTAATCCTGCAAACCCTGCGGCGTACAGTTGTATTGACAGCACAAGTTTTTTGTTCGAGTTTGGCTTTTCGGGGTTAGTTTCGTCCTACTCTACCAACAGTACACGTACCTCAAAACTTGCAGGTAACATCGACTATTTGGCGTTGCAGTTCCCCGTAGCAAAGTGGCTCGGAGTAAGTGCGGGTATTATTCCATACTCATTTACAGGATACAATTTTTCGACAATTGATTCTACAATGATGCCCGACCCAATAGACACAACATATATTCATAAAAATCAACTGTTTAGCGGTACAGGAGGCATTTCTCAACTATATTTGGGTTTGTCGTTCGATTTGTTTGAGCGGCTTTCCGTTGGAATAAATGGATATTATATGTTTGGTTCGGTAAATAATTACCGCTACCTTAACGTCTCTTCGTCTGACAACAGAATGACATACAGCACGTATTCGCATACGGAACTGCGTGTCAGAAGCCTCAATACGAGGATTGGGTTACAGTATCACCAACCGCTGTGTAACCAAAAGGACGAACTCACTGTTGGAGCTATCTATGAGTTTCAACACAAACTCGGTTCAGAATACTCTACACAGATTGTCGGACTGGACACAACAACGCAGACGGGAACAAACGCCTTTGAATTGCCAAACGTTTATGGATTGGGGGTTACTTATCATAAAAACAACAGATTGCTCTTTGGCGCAGATTTTCAATATCAGCAATTTGCAAAGGCAAAATTTCAGAACTTTACAGATACTCTGAACAACAGAATGAAAATTGCTGCAGGGCTGGAATATATTCACAAACCTAATGGGAATAAGTATATTGACAGGGTTAGATGGCGTGTCGGGGCAAATTACACCAATTCATACATCAACGTAAATGGCAGAAGTACAAACGATTTTGCAATTACTGCAGGGGTAGGTTTTCCGTTCAGGACAATTAAAAGCGTTTTGAATGTAAACTTTGAATATGGACAGTTTGGAACAACAAGTTTTGATATGATAAAAGAAAATTATTTTAGAATAGGCGTCAATTTTACACTGAACGAAAACTGGTTTTACAAGCCTAAAATTCAGTAGTTCTCAGACTTTAATTAAATTTAAATACACATAACAGATCATTGTAATAGAAGATTTTTAAAAAATTTAGTAATATCAAAAAAATGTTTTAGTATGACAGAAAAAACTAAAAAGAAAAAAACTAAAAAGACTGATGTCGTAAGCCCGTTCTCCTACAAAAATCTTGACAAAAATACAGGGTTTATGTTCTTCCAGCTTGCAACTCTGTGGAAACATCAGCAAGACATGCTATTGAGAAATCTTTTTTCAATTTCTCAAATTCAGTATGCTATCTTGGCAAGTTTGTACTGGCGTTTTCTCAATGATGAAGAGGTTTCGCAGACGGCAATGCTTAAGCACACCAAAATTAGCAAGATGAATTTAAGCAACAATATCAAAGTATTGGAAAGTAGAGGTTACATAGTTATTAGAAACAACGACAATGACGCGAGAAAATCCAACCTTGCTCTGACAACTCAGGGCGAAGAGTTGATAACAAAAGCTATTCAACTGATTGAGCCCTACGATGTGCAATTCTTCAGTGGTATTGGCAAGGACATTGAGAAGTTTGACAAAATGCTTGGCTCACTGGTAGAATACAACGAACATAAGAATTATTTGTATTTTTTGCCGTCAGGATCATATTAGTGTCTTGTCAAAACGGGGTATATTTCGTCGAAGTAGGTGGAGTACAGAAAATGCTTTAATCTATTGAAACAGTATTATTATCTTGAAATAATTTTTGTAATTCTGCAACGTCCCAAACAAAATAATACACGTGTTAATAACAAAAGGTCTTTCAATCGGTTACGGCAAGCACATCGTACAAAAGAAGTTGAACTTAAAGGCGGGAGACGGTATGCTAATTTGCCTTGTAGGCAAAAATGGAAGTGGCAAATCAACCCTTTTGCGGACACTTGCAGGGTTACAACAGCCAATTTCAGGGCAAATTTTGCTTGATGATAAAAATATTTCAAAATTATCTGATTTTCAGCGTTCCATATTGATTTCGTTAGTTTTGACAGACAGAATTGAAATCGAAAATTTTACTGTCTTTGAACTTGTGGCTTTGGGGAGATACCCCTATTCATCGTGGAATGGCACACTTAGCAAGGATGACAACAGGATAGTGGAAGATGCTCTTGGAAACGTTAATATGTTGAAAATGCGAGACTGTTTTCTCAGCGAGATTTCTGACGGTGAAAAGCAACGTGCAGTCATAGCGAAAGCTTTGGCGCAGGACACACCGCTCGTACTGCTTGACGAACCGACATCTCACCTTGATTTGCTCAATAGAATCGAGATAATGCTACTGCTGCGCTCTCTCTCCTTAAAAACCAAAAAAACTTTTATTCTTTCCACACACGAACTTGATTTAGCCCTGAAAATCGCCGATTATATGTGGCTAATGGACGGAAATGACACTATCGCAGGAATTGCCGAAGATTTGATGCTGTCAAGTGTTTTTCAGCAATCTTTCGAGAGCAGGAACTTTAATTTTGACACCGAAGACGGACACTACAAGATTTTACAGCCAATCGGCAACCTCAGAGTTGCTGTAACTGGCGACACGCCACATGCAAAATGGCTCAAACGGGCTTTCATACGTTGCGGTATAGTGGAAGACAAAAATGCTGAAATTCACGTACAAGTCTGTAATAACGGGTTTGTTGTTGGAGATAAACAACTCAAAACAATTGAAGAAGTTTTAACCCTCTTAAACAGTTATCAAACAAAATTATGACCTGCATCATTTGGAACATACCGCAAAATATACAAATCGGCTCTTTTTCAATTCATTTATACGGACTTTTTTTCGCTCTGGGGCTACTTTTCGGTGGGTTGACAGTTTATGAGCTGATAAAAAATCTCAAAGTCAAGCAAAATTATTTTATCTACGCTTTTGTAGGGATTTTGTTTGGTGCAAGGTTCGCACATTGCCTTTTTTACGAGCCTGAATACTATTTTGTTCATCCTTTGGAAATATTTTTGCCCTTTGTGATTGAAAATGGAAAGCCTGTTTTCAAAGGCTTTTATGGGCTTGCCTCACACGGCGGAGTAGCAGGGCTGATGATTGCCTTATGGCTCTTTGCCCGCAGAAACAAAGTTTTAACGTTACAGATTTACGACATCTTTGCCATTGCATTGCCGCTTGCAGGTGGGTTTATCCGTTTGGGTAACCTGATGAACTCCGAAATTATCGGCACCCCAACCAATTTGCCGTGGGCTTTTGTTTTCCCTTCAATAGATGCAATACCACGCCACCCAGCACAATTATACGAGGCAATATGGTACTTTTTACTGTTTGTTGTTATGTTTGTTCTGTACAAAAAAATCGGGTTCAAGCACCAATTTGGATTTTATACAGGAATTGGGCTTATTGGGATTGCCGTTTTCAGATTTTTTATAGAATTTATAAAGGAAAATCAAGCAAATTTTGAAAGTTCATTACCTCTAAACATGGGACAACTGCTTAGTATTCCGTTTGTCATTGCAGGCGTGATATTGGTATTTAATGAACAATGAATAATGAACAATAAATGTATTGTTCATTATTCATTATTCATTAATTTAAGTATCTGCGGAGGATTACATCAAATACTGCTCCGAAATAGATTTGTTGTAATACACGTTTGAAATTGTGTCGGCAAACATCTCTGCAACCGTCAGTACCTTCACTTTTGGACATCTGGCAGTGTCAAAAGGTATTGAGTCCGTGCAAATCAATTCGGTTAATTGCGAATTCATTATCTTCTCTATTGCTTTACCCGACATCACAGGGTGCGACACCAATGCTCTGACACTCAAAGCACCATTTTCCATCATCAGATTGGCGGCAGTAGCCATTGTACCTGCCGTGTCCGCTATGTCATCTACTATGATTGCGTTTTTGCCTTCCACATCGCCTATTATTCGCATTGAGGCTATTTCGTTTGCTACCTCACGGGTTTTGTGGCACAATACCAACGGAGTTTTAAAGTGTTTGGCGTATGAATTTGCCCTCTTTGAGCCTCCTACATCAGGGGAAGCAATTACAAGGCTGTCAAGTTTCAGGCTTTTGATAAATGGCAAAAAAATGGTCGAAGCATAAAGATGGTCAACGGGAATATTAAAAAAACCCTGAATTTGATCTGCGTGCAAGTCCATCGTAATAACGCGGTCAATGCCTGCCGTCATCAGCAAATCAGCTACAAGTTTGGCTGCAATCGACACTCTGGGCTTGTCTTTTCTGTCCTGTCTTGCCCAACCGAAATACGGCATTACAGCGATGATTTTCTCCACCGAAGCTCGTTTGGCAGCATCAATCATCAAAAGCAACTCCATAAGATTGTCAGAGTGCTGAAAAGTGGATTGCACAATAAAAATATAACGACCTCTCACCGTTTCTTCATAAGATACGGCAAATTCGCCGTCAGCAAAGACCGTTTTGTTTTTTTTGCCCAAATCACAGTTCAATGAATGGCAGATTTTTTCTGCAAGATATTCGCTATTTTCACCGGAAAAGATTTTAAATGGTAAGGTGCAAGACATAAAGTATTGAAATTTATATTATTGATGAATTTGATTTAATAACAATAACTCTGTGCAAAGTTAAATTAATTTATCATTAAATTCACCATGTTTGCAGTTTTTTAGAACATTTTTTTTTTATTAGAAAAAAAAGCATTACCTTTGCAGTCGGGTAAGTCCTATACGACCAGCTCCCTTTGACCCCCCCAGGGCTTGACAGCAGCAAGGGTATGAGGTCGTAGCGGTGCGATATAGCAAGCTTACCCTTTTTTTAGACTAAGATAATTATACAAGATAAAAAACAATTGCAAATGACAACTCAAAGCAATATGTACAAAAGGATTTTGCTAAAACTCAGTGGAGAGTCGCTGATGGGCAAACAACAATACGGCATTGACGAAAACCGTCTCATTGAATATGCCGAACAGATAGCCGAAATTTCAAAGTTTGGCATCGAAATAGGCATTGTAGTCGGCGGCGGCAATATTTTTCGCGGCTTACAAGGCACTCAAAAGGGATTCGACCGCGTCAAAGGCGACCAGATGGGTATGCTGGCAACTGTTATCAATTCGTTGGCTCTGCAATCGGCAATAGAAAGCAAAGGCGCAAAATGTAAAGTACTGACCGCAATCAGAATGGAGCCGATAGGTGAGTTTTTTGCCAAACAAAAGGCTTTAGATGCCTTCAAACAAGGCTGCGTGGTGATTTTCTCAGCCGGCACAGGCAACCCTTATTTCACAACCGACACAGGTTCGGCACTTAGAGGCATTGAAATCGAGGCAGATATAATGCTTAAAGGTACTCGCGTAGATGGTGTTTATGACTGCGACCCCGAAAAAAATCCGAACGCAAAAAAATTCGACAAAATTACATTCGACGAAGTTTACAGACGTGGATTAAAGGTGCTTGACCTCACAGCAACAGCTATGTGCAAAGAAAACAATCTGCCCGTAACAGTCTTTGATATGGATACCAAAGGCAACCTCAAAAAAATAATCGAAGGTCAGAATATCGGTACACTAATCTACTCAGCAAAGGAGCAGAACGAGCCAGTAAACGAAAATCAAAATATTTCGAATGAATAAAAACTACTCAATACCGTTTTTTGTCGGCTACCTGCTGTTGATTGCAGGTGCTATCCTGCATATTTTTGGCAGCGTCAGGGTTGGGTTTTACGTTTTTGGTGTTGGTGTGGTTTGCAATCTTACTTTCAGGTTCTTGCTGTTGCCCAAATCAGATGACAAGCGGATTAGAAGGCTCAACAAGCAGCAATTTTTTCTTGCAGTCCTGTTGATATTTACAGGATATGCGATGTACGCCAAATACTCGGCGTGGATTGTGCCGCTACTGATTTTTGCAATAATTGAACTCTGGCTGACTTTTCGTTATCCTAAAAAAATAAATTAAGAGCAATGTTACCTGTCAAAAAGAGGTTGCCAATTCGTAATTGGATAGTATCAATTCACAATTGGATATATCCAATTCGCCAATGGTACTATACAAAAATGAAAAAGCCTTATTATTATATTTTTTTTGATGCATAAGAATTTTTTTAACTTAATATTTATTAATAAAATTGTTATTTTTATGAAAAGAACGTTATTTACATTTGCAGTTGTTTTATTTACGACTGTAGCGGTGGTGGCTCAGCCACGTGCCATCGGAGGTCGCCTCGGATATGGTGTTGAAGCATCCTATCAGCATGGATTTGGAGAGGCAAATTTTTTACAATTGGATGCCGGTTTGGCAGGTTATGGAAGTGCTTTTCAGTTGACGGGAACATACAACTGGATTTTTGCAACTCCCGAATGGGGAGATTATGGAAAATGGGAATGGTTTGGCGGTGTCGGTGCCGGCTTGGGTTTTGGCGGCGGTCGCTTTTTTGCGGGAGTCGCAGGAAATATAGGGCTTGCATTTACATTTGACTTCCCTTTGCAACTTTCTGTTGATTATCGTCCATTGCTTGGTCCGTCATTTGGAGATGGCAATGTTTCATTCAATTACATCGGAGTTTACAGTTTCGGTTTGGGCGTCAGATATGCCTTTTGATTAATGAATAATGAACAATGAATAATGAACAATACATTCATTGTTCATTATTCATTGTTCATTAATATCAATGGGAGTAATGAAAACATCAACCCGACAAAGAACCCCGCTACCACTTGACTTAAAGTGTGAGCTTGCAGGTATAATCGCGCAGTCATTACCGCCCCTGCTATCAATATAACCGCCGGAAAAAGCAAAACAGGAGTGGCATGCATAAAAACAGCAGACGAAAAAACAACACCGCACAATATCCCCATTCCACAGGCGTGAGCACTGATTTTCCACCAGATATTAATTATCATAAGAAAAATTATACTCAACACAGGACAGAGGAACAAATACATAAAAAAATACATAAATAAAAAACGTTTCACTGACAGCAGACATATCGTATAAGAGAGGAGGCAAACAATATAAATGACAGTCCGTTGCTCCTTTTTGGAAACGTTGCTGTCCGAGATTTGTCCATTTTTGTAGCCTATCCAAAAAATTTCAAGCGGAACTATCAACGTGAAAAGCAACACTATCAAGAGAATTACAGTCTTGTCCCAAGCGGAATAAATCCGGCTAAATGGCTTGATATTGATATAAATCAGGACACTATAAAACGCAATCAGCAGCGGATGGAAGAGTGCGGACAGGAATTTTGCCAAACCTTTCATGTTATTTGTCTTTTGTGTTTCTGTCCCTGCTTGATGGAATGTTCAATTGATTGCGATATTTTGCAATCGTTCTGCGGGCTATCATATAGCCTTTTTCAGTAAGAATTTCCTGTATTCGACCGTCAGTTATGGGGTCTTTTTTACTTTCGCTGTCAACAATTTCTTTTACAACTGCCTGAATTTTTTTGCTTGACACCGCATTCCCACTCTCCATTTCGATGGACTCTGTAAAGAAAAATTTTAAGGGGAACATTCCAAATTCGGTCTGCACATATTTGCTGTTGTTCACTCTTGAGATGGAAGATATGTCATAATGGACAATATCGGCTATATCTTTCAGTTTCATCGGCTTGATAGTAGCCTCGTCTCCTGTTTTGAAAAACTCCTCCTGAGTGTGTACGATAGCTGTCATTATGTTGGTCAGGGTGTAGGTTCTCTGTTTGACAGCCTCAATAAAAATTCTGGCTGAATCTAATTTTTGTTTTGTAAATTCAAGTGCTTCTTTGTCCGGTGTATCGTGGTTTTCGGATAGATTTTCGAGGAGTTTTTTGTATGTTTCCGAAACTTTGAGTCGGGGCAGATGGTTATCGTTCAAATGAATATAAAATTGCCCGCCGTCCCGCTCGACCAGAAAGTCGGGAATAACCTGCGCCGTCACTTCTTCAGAATGGATAGAAAAACCACTGCCCGGCTTTGGGTTAAGCTGCATTATTTCGTTAAGAGCTTTTTCAAATTGAGTTTTTGTTAATTTAAGTTTTTTTTCGATTGACTGGTATTTCCTTGCTGTGAGTTCGGGCAGGTAATCTTCTATTATTTTGATGGCAACCATTGTGTTTGGCGTGATTTTTTTCCTGTGCAATTGAATTAACAGGCAATCTCTTGCATCTTTGGCTGCAACTCCAGCAGGCTCTAACGACTGTACTACCTCAAGAGCCTTCTCCATTGTAGCCTCATCCACCTTAATACCCTGTTGAAAAGCCAAATCATCAATCATATTTTCAATATTACGGGTGAGATAACCGTTTTTGTCAATATTATCAATGATATACTCTCCAAATTTCAAAATTTTCCGGTCATAATCGAGCGAGTTGAGTTGTTCTACAAGATATTCTCTGAAAGTCTGTTCTACGGCGATGGCATATTCGCCCGATTGGGAAGAGGGATTATAAAAAGTATTCTTTTGAAAAATGTGTCCCATATCGGGATAATACGAATCCTGTTCCATGATGTCCGAGTCTTCGATGATAATCTTTTCGTTGCCCGTATTTTCATTTTCTTGTCCGAAGTTTTCTGTGTCAGGGTAATCTGCTTCTTTCGATGGCGCAACATCTTCGTCCAGAGCAGGATTGGCCTGAAGAACATCGTTTATAATCTCCTCCATATCGGTTGAAGAATATTCTAACATTCTTATCAACTGATATTGCATGGGAGAAAGTCGTTGCTGTAACTTTATGTTTAATTCCTGCTTTAACATCCTTTTATAACGGGCTTATGCCATACTGTAATTGTAATTGTTATTGTTTATTGGTTTGAAAAAAGGTCTTTCTGTTTCCTTTTACAAAAGTATTAGTTTTTATTCAATTTCCCAAAAAAAATAAAGATGACTTTTTCGTCCACACTTCTCAGAAACAACGATAAGAACCAGTATTTAAGTTCTTACCGCTGCATAATTTGTCAATTACAAACAAGGGTGGAAGATGGGACTCGAACCCACGACCAATGGAACCACAAACCACTACTCTAACCTACTGAGCTACATCCACCGTATATTTTCAGGGTGCAAAGTTAATATTTTTTTTTTGATTTATGCAATATTTTAATTAACAATTTTATTCAGCTCCGCAATAATTTCCCTTCTTAGAGCAGTAGCTTCGTTGAAAAATCTGTTTCCTTTGAACCAAAATTGAAATCTGCGAATACGATTGTACATTTTGAGCCACATAATTTTTCCTCTGAAATATATTATCAGACTGATGGGCAAAAGTATCACATAAATAAGGGCTATCCACCACCTTACAAAAATCAAAAGCACCAAAAACACTATAATATACCAAATTGGGAAAGCGAACAAAATACCTGCTACTATGTGAAATGAAGAGTGTAGCATTGGGTCTTTTATTTTCCTGGTAATCATGGTACTTGCGTTGAATGGGATAAAATTTACCACCATCCCGAAAATTATGAACGGCAACAGCACCAAACACAACAAAAATCGAACAATAGTGCCTGATACCGATATTTTTTTGCTAAAAATCCAATCTCTAAGATGCAATTTTTCAAGGTCTCTTATATATTGAAGCGTCTTATCCATCAGGGTTTTGAATCTTGACGGGTCTTCTTCTTTCAGTTTTTCTACTGACTCAACTATTTTTTTGTCGGCAGTAAGTTCATTTTTGAAGTCCGAAGGTTTGAGATTATACTTTCCTTTATAATCCTTTGCATACATTTTACAGAGCATCTCATACTGTTCATAATGTTCGGTGTCTGATATATTCAGCATCAAATTTTCTATCATCGGGCGGGCTCTGTCTACAAGCATTTTTTGAGCCTTTTCGGGATGTTCCTTGTAAAGGGGATACAAATCGGAAAATTCAAACGGTTCACCTATGTTAATAAGCAACTTGGACTGAAACGAAAAGTAATTTGAATAGTGATTGCCCATCGGCAAAATATAAATCGGCTTTTCAAAATTGAGCATCTCTGCTGCTTTAAAAGCAATTCGAGCAAAGCCCTTTTTGAACGGTCCCAAAGTGTGCCTGTCCTGGTGTCCTGCTTCGGGGAAGAGGCATACAACCTTGTTTTCATCTGCAAGAATTTTGGCAGATTGATTAAAAATTTCGTCATTCTCCGACAGGTCTCCTCCTGACCAAAGGTCAGTGGCACGAAAAGCAGGCATTATCTTCAAGTATTTAAGCAATTTTGCCCAAAGATCTTTGCGAAAAATATCGGCTCTTGCAATAAAAACCACCCTGCGTCCGTCCCTGTTGAAGGCAAACAAAATTCCCAAAGCGTCACTCAGCCCGTTTTGATGGTTGCATACCGCAATTACGGGCACACCTTTGGGGATATTTTCAAGGTTTTCTACCTGATATTTGCGATAAAAAATGAGATTATGCGCAAAACGCACGTAGTAATAAAGTTGTTCGTACTTCCAGTCGAACTTGCTGATGTTATCAAATTTAATCATAAAATAACTTTACTAAAATTGATTAATACTTTTTCTGATGCAAAGGTAGATATTTTTTTAATCATTTCATACTCCAAAATTCTAAATGACCTTTTCAATAAAATACATTATTACCCAATATCTGAGAAATTTACCTGTTAACATGCTGATACTTACTCTATAGATATTTGCCCGCATATACCCCAATGCCAACGGAATAATATCCCCAACAAAAGGCACAAAGCTGAAAAAAGCCATATATGCCCCTTTGTTGTTCAGTCGGTCTTGCATTTTTACAACCTTTTCGTGTTTCACTTTTAGGTACTTTTCTATCCACTCCGTTTTTCCCAAAAGACCGAGAAAATAGTTTGTCATTCCTCCCAAAAAGTTAGCTAACGAGGCAATAATCAAACATTTGACAGGCTCCAAGCCGCCTGCTATCACTGCCCCAAAAATCACATCTGAAGAAAACGGCAAAATTGTCGCCGCCAAAAAGCAAACCAAAAACAGACCCGAATAGCCACATGAAATCAAAAAATCAGACACTGTTTATCAATTTTTGCTACAATCATAAATGTTTCAAAAAACATTCTAATGTGTTCTCTATCAGGCAACAGATAGTCATAGGTCCAACTCCTCCCGGAACTTTTGTGATAAACGATGTTTTTTCGGCGCAAGCTTCAAAATCAACATCACCGCAAAGTTTGCCCGTTTCAATATCGCGGTTTACGCCAACGTCAATCACCACAGCTCCCTGCTTGACAAAATCAGGGGTAACAAACTTCGGTTTGCCTATCGCCACTACCAGAATATCGGCTTCTGATGCCACTTGGGGTAAATTTTGGGTTCGGCTGTGGGTGATGGTAACGGTAGCGTTTTCGTCCAAAAGCAGTTTGCCCACAGGTAGCCCAACTATGTTGCTTCGCCCGATTACAACGGTATTTTTACCCTTTATTTCGATGTTTTCGCTTTTTAGCAGTTTGATAATTCCTTTGGGCGTGCATGGCAAAATACAGTCGTTTTTGTTCCACAGAGCTGCCACATTCAAGGGGTGAAAGCCATCAACGTCCTTGTTTTTTTCTATTGCCTCAATTATTCTGCTCTCGTTAATATGCTTGGGCAATGGCAGTTGTACCAAAATTCCATCAACTGTATTGTCGCTGTTCAGTTCCTCAATTTTCTTTAAAAGTTCGGCTTCGGTTATGGTGTCGGTAAACCTTATGGTGTTGTTGAGAATGCCAACTTCTTGGCACGCTTTGGCTTTGCCCGTAACGTAAGACACACTTCCGGGGTCTTCTCCTACGAGTATCACCGAGAGTTTGGGCAATCGCCCAAAGCGTGCCATGTAAGTCGAAACATCTTTTGCCATATTTTTCTTGAGTTTGGCAGCCAACTCTTTCCCTGATATAATTTTCATTGATTTAATTTTTTGCAAAATTAAGAAAATTTTTGTCCATGACGAAACTTTTACTGCTTCAACTGGAAATTCAATGACGCATTACGCAATGACAAAAAGGAATGTTTGAACAATGAATGCGTTCTCTACAGACTTTTTATTTCATTTGGGTATTATCTATTTTTTGTGTATATGTGAATTATGAAAATTATATGAAAAATAAATTTGCACAATCCAAAAATTATATCTACCTTTGCACCCGATTTTGAACTTATGTGGATTTTTATTAACAATTAACTCAACACATGTTACCTAACTCGCTATCAGTCATCGGTTTTTCAGCAAATAAAAATGTTTTAACATTTTTTATGACTGAAATGTTTGGTAATATGGAAAATATTGTTAAACACACACACACACACACACACACACACACACACACACACACACACACACACACATGAGCAAGTCCCACACCACTTATTATACGCGCGCGCGAAGTATAATAAAAATCAGTTAAATACACAAGAAAGTTTAAGAAATTTTTCCCTGATAAAGTCGG
>JAITNR010000143.1 GCA_031290375.1 Prevotellaceae bacterium
TTTTTAACTTTTCTGTATCTGATAAACATCGAATCAAATTTATTTAATGATTTAACATTACAAAGGTAATACAATATTTTTGAAAAAACAAATAAATATGATGTTATTTTACATAAAACACGAAACATAGCATAATTAGCCACTACAAAACAACTTTTACTCAAAAAGTGCCATTTTTACACAGTTTGGATATGGGGATTGGGGGATAGAGTGTCGAAGTCAGGGAAAAGACTAACGCCTGCTTTGTGTTTTTTCTCACGCACAAGTGAGAGGTTCTCTCACATCGTGTTAATTTTTTCAACATTTACAGGGGAATTTCAAAAACAATAGTGCCTTAATGAAATCAGATTATTCATTATTCATTTGAGTGCATTGGTTATACCTTCTCATTTGAGTATCTTTTCCAATTCGTATTCAGTTTGAATAATCACTTGGCGAGGTTTGCTGCCGTCTTGCGAGCCTACAATGCCCGCAGCTTCAAGTTGGTCAACGATGCGGGCGGCACGATTGAAACCGATTGAGAATTTTCTCTGAATGTTCGATGCAGAGGCTTGCTGAGTAACAACCACCAAACGGGCGACTTCATCAAACATGGAGTCTCGTTTTCCCAAATCAATGTCCCTGGCATCAACATTAGCTTCCTGAGTATCAGGTTCGGGCAGAGGGAAAGGGTAAGGGTAGCCTGTTTGGTCGCCTATGAAATGCACCAAGCCCTCTACTTCGGGCGTATCTACAAATGCGCACTGCACACGCACAGGCTCGTTGCCCTGTGAGAAAAGCATATCGCCGCGTCCAATCAGTTGTTGAGCCCCTGAGCCGTCAAGAATGGTTTTGGAATCCACGCCTGAGGAGACTTTAAAGGCAACTCTTGCCGGAAAGTTCGCCTTAATCACACCGGTGATGATATTTACACTCGGACGTTGTGTGGCGATAATCATGTGGATGCCGACTGCACGTGCAAGTTGAGCTATTCGGGCAATGGGCAGTTCCACTTCTTTGCCGGCAGTCATTATCAAATCGCCGAATTCGTCTACTATCACCACGATATACGGAAGATATTTATGCCCCTTGTGAGGATTGAGATGTCGAGATATAAACTTTTCGTTGTACTCCTTTATGTTTCGTGCATGAGCAAGTTTGAGCAGGTCATAACGTGTATCCATCTCCTTGCAGAGCGAATTGAGGGTTTTAATTACTTTGCTCACTTCGGTTATTACAGGCTCGTCCTCTTCGGGCAATTTTGCCAAAAAATGACGTTCAATATCGGCATAAATATTAAATTCTACTTTTTTAGGGTCAATAAGCACAAATTTGAGTTCGGCAGGGTGTTTTTTGTATAATAAAGAAGTGATTATGGCGTTCAAACCCACTGATTTTCCCTGTCCTGTAGCACCTGCAACCAAAAGGTGAGGCATTTTGCACAGGTCGAACATAAAGACTTCGTTTGTGATTGTACGCCCCATTGCAACGGGCAAATCGTAAGCCGCCTCCTGAAATTTCTTGGAGGCAATCGTGGCAAACATTGACACAATCTGTGGTGTGGAGTTGGGCACTTCAATGCCGATAGTGCCTTTGCCTGGGATAGGTGCAATAATCCTTATGCCTGTTGCAGCCAACGAAAGCATAATATCGTCCGCAAGATTGCGTATTTTGTTAATTCTTATGCCGTCATCTGGCACTATTTCATAGAGTGTTATGGTGGGTCCAATGGTTTCGTAGATTTTTTTGATACCTATACCGAATTTTTGCAAAGTAGAAACAATTCTTGTACGGTTAGCCGCCTTTTCTTCGTCCGATTGGGCATTTTCAGGCTGAGGATAGTCTTTCAAAAGTCTGATTGTCGGATATTGATAGTGCGACAAATCTCTTTTGGGGTCGTATGGCTCGGTGTCGATTGCCTCTTCTTTCGTTTCGTTATCTTCCATGTCCTCTTTATTTTCAACAATTTCTATCTCACCATCACTGTTCGTATCAATATCATCATCTGCTTCTATTTCTACGGTTTCAAAGAGATTATCATTATCAGTTTTCGTGTTTTTATTTTTGTTTGAATTAACGGTTTCAATAATTTCAATTTTGGAATTGGAGTTAGGTA
This sequence comes from Prevotellaceae bacterium, assembly GCA_031290375.1. Lineage (GTDB taxonomy): Bacteria > Bacteroidota > Bacteroidia > Bacteroidales > Paludibacteraceae > F0058. Next base: position 2,096 of record JAITNR010000143.1, read on the forward strand.
CAATCCACTCTTCAGGTAAAATCTCTCCGATTTTCACAGTTTTTTCGTTATCAAAGTTCCCTTTATTCTTCGATTTATTAAAAATACTTTTTTTTCTAAAAGGATTTTTGATATGTACATTTGATAATTTTTGATAAAGTCGCTTAAAGAACGGAATTGTACTGCTAAAAGTTATTATCAAAAACACCAGTACCGATGTAATGATAACCAGCAAAGTGCCGATAATACCTATATTTGCCTGCAACCAATCGGAAAGATTTTTGCCAAAACTTCCACCAAATTTCAAAAATAAATTATCAAACAGATTGTCAAAGACAAAGGCACACATAAGCGAAGTCCAAACTGAGAGAAAGGCAAAAAACAGGAATGCCTTCCAAATTTTGATTTTTTTAATGCCAATAAGTCTAATTGAAGTAACAAAACTGAAAGCCAAAATAAAGAACACTCCCAGCCCTAACCAGTTGTTAATCATATTTTCTGCAATCACTGCTCCGCGGTAGCCCATAAGGTTTTCGGCTTTTCCCTGAGTGATTTTGCGTGCTTCTTTTATCTCAATGAGTTTGTTTTTTTTAGTATTTTCGTCTGTTAGCGGGCTGTGCTTTACCGATTGATACTTATTGCTAAGATCGTTATATGTATATATTATGGAAGTGTCGTTTTTCCCTGTTGAAATGAATGAAAGCAGCGACAGAGCCAAGCACACCGAAACAAAAAACAACACAACTCCGAAAAGTAATTGCACCTTTCTATCCCTTAAAAAAGTGACCAACTCCGAACTTGTGTTTTTTTGCTTTTTTTGCATAATTCTCTTTATTTCAATGCCTCCGAACCACCAATAATATCCAACAGTTCGCTTGTGATTGCCTGTTGACGTTGTTTGTTGAACTGTATTGAAAGATTGTTCAACAAATCATCGGCATTGTCGGTGGCAATCTGCATAGCTACCATTCTTGCAGCCTGTTCTGCGGCTGCACTGTCCAACAGCACCGAGTAAATTTTTGTCTTCAACGATTTGGGTATCAAGACGTCAAACAAAGTTTGTTTGTCAGGTTCGATGATATAATCGGCAGCGACAGGAAGGGCTTCCCTGCCCTTTTTCAACTCCACAGGCAAAAACGTTTCGGACGTAGGCACTTGCACGGCGGTAGATTTGAAATGGTTGTAAATAAGCACAACCCTGTCAATTTTTTTAGCAAGAAAATCATTTACCAAATCATCGGCAATCTCTTTTGCTCCGGCAAATTGGGGTTTGTCCATCAAAGAAATATAACTGCCCTTGATTTGAAATTTACGAGTTGATTTGTGGGTCGCTTCTTCAATTTTTTTACCTATCGGATAGACTTCAACTTCAACATTTGCTTTGGCATATTCATTAACTGTTTTGGTTAATAAATTGATAACATTGGAGTTAAATGCGCCACATAGAGACGAGTTTGACGAATAAACCACCAAAGCCACCCGCTTTACCTCTCTTTGTTGGGAGAGAGGCGAAGAGTAGCTGCTGGATTCTGACGACAAAAATCCGTTCAACATCAATGTCAGACGCTCCTGATACGGCAAAAAATGCTCCACGCGGGACTGCGCCTTACGCAACTTCGCAGAAGAAATCATCTTCATTGCCGATGTTATCTTCTGTGTCGATTTTACCGAATTTATTCTTCCTTTTATTTCTTTTAGTGATGGCATTTTGTTAGAATTGTGAATTGCGACTTTTGTAAACTGTAAATTCTTTAATGGTTAAATTTACCCTTTTGTACGCCCGCAGGCAAGTTCTATTAATAAATTATTTCACTATTCCTTCAACCACATCTGCGATAACCGATTTGAGAATTTTTTCAACATCATCATTCAAAATACCCTGTTTTAGAACGTCCAAAACATCGATTTTGTGTTTCAAGTCCAGTACTTTAAGATATTTATCTATAAAATTGCCAATTCTATTCACAGGCAAATCATAAAGAAGTCCCTTTGTGCCTGCATAAACTACAGCAATCTGCTTTTCAACCGAGTATGGCTTGTATTGTGTCTGAACCAACAGAGCAGAATTCTTTTTGCCTTTATCCAAAGTCCGTTTTGTAATGGCATCCATATCGCCTCCAAACTTGGAAAACGCCTCTAACTCTCGATATTGTGCCTGGTCGGTTTTCAACGTACCCGCAATTTTTTTCATTGCCTTGATCTGAGCATTACCACCCACACGCGACACCGAAATACCCACATTGATAGCGGGGCGGATACCTGCGTTAAACAAGCCTGTTTCAAGGAAAATCTGTCCGTCTGTGATTGAAATAACGTTGGTGGGAATATACGCCGACACGTCCCCTGCCTGAGTTTCGATAATAGGCAGAGCAGTAAGCGAACCGCCACCTTTTACCATCGGTTTCAGCACTTCGGGCAGGTCATTCATTTTTCTTGCCACATCGTCATTGTTAATGATTTTAGCGGCTCTTTCAAGAAGTCTTGAATGCAAATAGAAAATATCACCCGGATACGCCTCACGCCCTGACGGACGGCGAAGTATCAACGAAACTTCGCGATAAGAAACCGCCTGTTTTGACAAGTCGTCATAGATAACCAGAGCGTGTCTGCCTGTGTCGCGGAAAAATTCACCGATAGCAGCACCTGCAAACGGAGCATAGAAACGCAACGCCGCAGGGTCGGAAGCCGAAGCACTGATTATCACAGTGTATTCCAATGCACCCTTTTCTTGCAACGTATTGACAATATTTGCCACAGTAGAGCCTTTTTGTCCGATTGCAACGTAAATGCAATAAACGGGCTTTCCTGCGAGATAATTTTCTCTCTGATTTATTATGGTATCTATTCCGATAGCGGTTTTACCTGTCTGACGGTCGCCAATAATGAGCTCACGTTGTCCGCGTCCGATTGGTATCATGGCATCAATGGCGATAAGACCCGTCTGCAATGGTTCATTCACAGGCTGACGGAAAATAACGCCCGGTGCTTTACGCTCCAAAGGCATTTCAATCAACGTTCCATCTATCGAACCTTTTCCGTCAATGGGTTGTCCAAGCGGGCTGATAACACGTCCAAGAAGTCCTTCGCCTGTTGGAATAGAGGCAATTCTACCTGTACGCTTTACAGTGTCTCCCTCTTTTACAAAGTCGGTATGCCCAAGAAGTACGGCACCTACATTGTCTTCTTCAAGGTTCATTACCACAGCCATTTCTCCACTTTCAAACTCAAGCAGTTCGCCCGATTCGGCTTTGCTCAATCCAAAAATGCGCGCAACGCCGTCACTGACTTGCAACACAACACCTACTTCCTCGAATTTGACCCTCGTATCAACCCCTTCGAGTTGCATTTTTAGAACTTCAGATACTTCACTTGCTTTTATATTTGGCATATCTTTATTTTATGGATTATGATTTATTATTTGAAACTATTTAGTCAGTTTCAATTTCAATTTATTCAACTGATTTTTAATGCTTGCGTCCAAACGCATATCCTCTATCTGAAGAATGAAACCGCCAACAATGTCGTCTGTTTTCTCTTCAAAATGGACTGTTTTATGTTCTATATTGGCAACCAGATTCACCAACTGCTGCTTTGTATCCGCTTGCACAGGGCTTGTCGTTGTGAGTTTGAGCAAAACAATATTTTTCTCTTTACGATACACCTTGTCGTACATCAAGGCAATGGTTTTTGCATAACTTGCCCTTCCATTGCCCACAATCACCGAAACAGCATGTTTGTAGGTTTCGCTTGGATTTTCACCCGCCGCAGAGGACAACAGTTTGATTTTCTGCCTGTTATCGACCGTAGGGTCTTCCATTACCATATCAAGCACAGGCAGTTTTGCAAACTGGGTAGAAAGAGCGACCATATCATGCAGCAGATGCTCTTCATTGCCCTTTTCCAAAGCATATTTGTAGATTGCCTTTGCGTACCGTTTAGAAAGTATCCCCGTTTCCATCTGTTTTTGTATTAATTTCTCCGACAGTTAATTGTTTACTTCTGCTATCAACTGATTAACAAACTCTTGTTGCTCTTGCTGCTCGGACAGATTTTTACGAAGAATTTTTTCGGCAATAGAGATGGACAACTCGGCAACCTGATTGTTTATATCCTTCAAAGCCTTTTCTTTTTCTTTCTTAATTGCAATTTTGGCATCTTCAAAAATTTTACCCGCATCAACCTTTGCCTGTTCCTTTGCCTCAGCAATGATTTTGTGCCTCATATCGTCAGCCTCTTTGAGAATGCGAATTTCTTCAGAATGACTCTTTTTGAGGATTTGCTCACCCTCTTGAACAATGCCTTTCAGACGTTCGTTCGCTTCTTTGGCTGATGATACTGAATTGTCTATGAAGTTCTTACGCTCTTCCACCATTTTCACAATAACAGGGAAACCAAATTTGGCAAGCACAAAAAACACCACGCCAAAACAGAGCAACATCCAAAACAACAAGCCAATATCCGGTGTTAACAGATTCATCTTTTATAAATTAAAAATTAATTTGATCTAAATTAAAAGTTGACAGTTCAATTTTAATCCAAATTCAAACAAAAAACTTATTTCAGAATAAATCCGCAAACAACCACAGCAAACAGGGCAACACCCTCTACAAGAGCAGCTGCAATAATCATATTAGTACGAATATCGCCTGCGGCTTCCGGCTGACGTGCAATGCCGTCCATAGCCCCCTGACCAATTCTACCTATACCCAAACCTGCACCAATAACGGCTAAACCCGCACCTAAACCTAAACCCATCTTTGCCAAACCCGCAGCAGCGGCAGCAGCCTGTAATAAAACTGATAACAACATAATTTTTATATATTTTTTAGTTATTTTTTCTTATTAGATTATATTCCAACCACTTAACGTATTGCAATACTAATTTGCAAAATTACAACTTAATATTCTATTTTGCAAATTTATTTTTCACAGGCTAACACTTTTTTTTTGGGTGCTATTTTTTTGACAAATAAATTATTTGGAAGTTTTACTCTCAAAAAAAATTTGCTTGAATAAAAAAACTTTACTACCTTTGCAAACTTTGTGTGTAAAAGCAAGGCATTATGTGTTTTTTGTTAGTCAATGTTAAAAATCAAGGGTTAATCAACCTGCATATTTTAATAAAAAACGCAGTGGTGCGGTAGTGCTTTGCCTCAATTTCTAAAAAAATATAAATTCATAAACAATAATGGAAGCATTCTTAATAAAAGCGTTACAACTGATTTTGGCACTGTCAATTTTGGTATTTGTTCACGAGTTGGGACACTTCGGTTTTGCCCGACTATTCAAGGTAAGAGTAGATAAATTTTATCTTTTTTTCAATCCAAAATTTTCAATTTTAAGGTTAAAAAAAATCAATGGGAAATGGCTGATAAAGTTGTTTGCCAAAAACCCTGACGACCATTTGCAGAATGTACTCGACTCGGAGGGATTGCCTAAACTTGACAGGAAAGGCAAACCAGTAAAAGTGCCTGTTCCAATTGAGCAGTTGCCCGAAGACGACTGGCGGCGTTATCCCAAAACAACCGAATGGGGTATTGGCTGGTTACCACTTGGCGGTTACTGCAAAATTGCGGGTATGGTGGATGAAACCACCGAAATTTTGCAACTAAGCAGCGAACCTCAACCTTGGGAATATCGTTCTCGCCCCGTTTGGCAACGTATGTTGATGATATGCGGTGGCGTTATTTTCAACTTCATCGCTGCCATTCTTATCTTTGCAATGATTTTGTTTAAAAATGGAGAGGAGTTTATCCCGCTTGAAAATGAATATCTTGGCTACAACTATTGCCAAACAGCATTGAAATATGGATTTGAAAACGGAGACAGAATTGTTTCCATAAACAACGAAAAAATAAATACCAAAAAGGAAGTCATTGATTTACTGATAATTGAAGGCAAGCAAGATGTTACTGTTTCCAGATATGGACAAGCCATAAGTTTTCAAGTACCAAAGGATTTTGGAGAAAAAATGGTTGAGGCAAAGGAGAAACAGTTTATGACGGAGCGAATACCATTTGTAGTAGACAGCATTGTCAAAGATCCACTCGTTTACAATGTCCGACTTGTAAAAGGGGACAGTGTTGTAGGGTTAAACGGCAAACATTTGTTTGAGTTTAAGGATATTAGCAATGAACTTTTGCTTTGTAAAAACAAAAAGGTGGATATATCTTTCTACAGAAACGGCAACTTCATAACAGACAGCATTGTTGTTGATGAAAACGGCAAAATGGGTATTATACTGAAAAATCCTGTTGTTTTTTTCAAAACTCAAAAAACCGAATACGGATTTTTTGCATCTTTCCCTGCGGGTTGGAGGCTTGGAGTGGAGACTCTCTCTACCTATATCAAACAATTCAGATTGGTATTTACAAAGGCTGGTGCTCAAAGTGTTGGAGGGTTCGGTGCTATCGGCAGCCTTTTTCCCGGCACTTGGGATTGGACTGCGTTTTGGAGTATGACCGCTTTCATCTCAATCATTCTGGCATTTATGAATATCTTGCCAATTCCGGTATTGGACGGCGGTTACCTGCTATTTTTGATTTACGAACTGATTACTCGCAAAAAACCGAGTGACAAGTTTATGGAAATATCGCTTAATATCGGTATGTTCCTGATGCTTGCATTGCTGGTTTACGCCAACGGAAATGATATTTTGAAATTATTTTAGCAGGGCAAACGCATCTTAATTTAACAAATTTTAAATACTAAAAATATTCCTATTCCGTTTGTATAATAAAAAGAGTGATGCAAACACCTATTAGTTATTTTACAGAGTTGACCGATCCTCGTGTGGAGAGGAGTAAATAGCATTTGATGGAGGACATAATTTTTATAACGATTGCCGCGATTATTTGTGGAGCAGAGACGTGGAATGATATTTAACATTACGGTAAATCAAAAGAGCCCTGGTTAAAACAATATCTTCAATTGCCCAACGGCATCCCCTCTCACGACACCTTCAATCGATTTTTTAGTGCGTTAGACCCTGAGGTTTTTGAGCAAGCTTTCCTGTCGTGGATAAAAGACGTCTCGGAACTGACCGAGGGCGACGTTGTCAGCATTGACGGCAAGAGTATTTGCGGTTCACGTGTTGGAGATTCCAAACGGGCGGTTCATATTGTCAGTGCGTGGTCAAAAGCCAACCAGTTGAGTTTAGGGCAAATCAAGGTCGATGAAAAGTCGAATGAAATTACGGCCATACCCAAATTACTGGATGTTTTACTACTTC
>JAITNR010000225.1 GCA_031290375.1 Prevotellaceae bacterium
GCATATACAAACGGATTGACCTACATCGCTCCTCTGCCTTACAGCAGGTCTGATGGCGGTGACCTGACAGGTTCTTTAAAACTCAATATCGTCAGAATTCAGGGAAGTTGGGACTAATGGAAATTGGGAATTCTATCGATAAAATTCATTTATCGGCGGGTGGTGCTAATGGACATTTTTGGGTCGGGCAAATCCCAATTTTCTTCACCATATGCTTGAAAAATATTTTTCCAACACACGCCAAGTTTTAGACGGCATTCGGAAAATACAGGGCAGTACTTACAAGCACTTGTTGTCCTTAAATCATTTTTAGACATATAGTATAGACTCTTTGCTTTTTCGGAGTTCCATATATCCGTAATAGATTGTTTGGTTGTTTTTATTATGATAAGATATTGTTATATAATTGGTTATAAATATATCAATGTGAGAAAAATTTATTTTTAGGAGTTCATTCAAATATGTTAAACTTAAAACTCTATATATTAATGAAATACGCCCTGTTTTTTTGTTAAAATTAGAAGAAAAAATTATGCTCGGTTTGAACACCCTACCTTTAAGGGCTATGCATTATAGCCTTTAAAGCCCTTAAATAAACCAACAACAACAATAATGACTAATACAACCAACTATGGCAACATCAATTTACGCCAACACAAGCGATTATCGAAAACTGATTTGTTATCAGAAAGCAGAGGCAATATACGATATTACCTACTATTTTTGCAAAAACTACCTCCGGAAAGGTGCCCGCACCGTTGACCAAGTGCTACAGGCAGCCTACAGTGGCAAACAAAATATTACCGAAGGCAGTGCAGCATCTTCAACCTCAAAGGAAACTGAAATAAAGTTGAAAAACGAGCAAAGGCAAGTATGCAATGGCAGTATGGCATTTTGTATTTTAATTCTCAATTATCCACTCTCATCACTGCGGTTTCACATTACGTTTCAAAGCATCTGAAATCATTTGTTTAAAAGCAATAACCTGATTTTCAACCGCATTGCGTTTTTCAGGTTGTAGAAGATGTCCATATTTAAGACCAAATAATTTTATGTCCTTAAAAGGATTTAATTTAAATCCGCCCGACTCGGTGGAAGAGAGTTGAAGTCCCAACCTTATGGGGCTAAGTGCTTCAGCATAAGCTATATAATTTTTTGCAAGGTTATATTTGCCCTGCATTACAACCTGATATTTGTCCATCGAAAAAACAAATGGAAAAAGTTCTACTTCATCTCTAAATACCGTAAGTTCAACACTCAGAGAATCAACCACATTTTTTGTTTTTTTTCTGAACATCAACGCTTTTGCTATTTCATTAAAAGTTGCATTATCCAAAAGCACAAGGTTTTTGCCCTGAACCGCAGAAGCTCCTCTGATGGTAGAATACTTGATGTCATAGTTCGATTTGAGATAGGTTTCGGCAGCGAGATGAAATTCGCCCATACCCTGAAAATACTTCAACATCGGCACAATAGTGTCTATTTGCGGTATCATATCAAGCAGTTTGGCGATATCAATGTCAAGCAAATGAAAATCCAATCCGGCAAACAGGTGATTTTTGCGTTCCGAACGGTACATTGCAGTCAGTTGCATCTTTGCCGCATCACAGGAAAACCCCATCTGTTCCAGCACCATAACGCCGTTTTTGATAATAAGACTTCCGCCCAGATCGTATATGTCGGTTTTACCTACTTTGCCGTGTGAAATTTTTGTGTTGAGTGTAACATCTACATTCCATGGTACCATAAATGGCTCTTTATCACCATCTTGAGGCTTTTCGGTAAGGGCAGCCTTTTGTGTCGTGTCTTTCGCTCCAAAACCGCTAATCAAGTCCATCAGTTCGAACACATCGACCTTGTCGGAGGTAAAGTCCACATTTGCAGTAAGCATACCCTCGTTGCGTAAATATTTGTCAATGTTGGTAATGATACCCGACAGGTTGAAGTCCGAATTGTCGATTACAAAGCGGCTACGATTAATTGTAGCCTGCTGTAGCGTAAGATTTACGTCAATTATGGGAATAAAAACTTTTTGGGCAATATTATCAGCATTAAGTCTGATACTGTTGATTTTAGCATTTATTTTTGGACTCCAGCGAAGCAGAACGTTCTGCTCAGTCGGATTGTCGATAGCACCGCCAATCAAAGCTAAGGCAGCGGTTGTAATTTCAAAATTTTTGCCCACGTTTGCTTTTAATTTGCTGCTGTTCAATGAAATATCGTATGAGGTGAGTTCCCTGTTCTGTTTTGAAGGATACATCATAAAAACACCCTTTGGGGAGGCAACATTAGTGTCAATTGTGTCCATTTTCGCCACCAAATTGTCCATATCGTAGTTACAGACGGCAGAAAAGGGCTGTTTGTCGTTTGTAATATCGGAAAGCCCTATGTTAAGTGTTGAGTTGGATAGTGTTGCTGCCAAAAAATCCACTATTTCAAAGTTGATTTGGGGCGATTTTACAAGCAATTTCATTAACTCGAAAAATTGAGCATTTCTTGCTTCGCTCGGAATTTTTATATCTATATCTGCTTGATTTGCAGTTATTTTTGTTGAGTCATTGTAAACAAAATTAAGATTCTGAGTTTTGAGTGTGCCGTCAAGTCTGATTGACTTGAAATCTGCATTCAAAATTTGGTCAATTGTAAAAATGCCATGCAGGTTGGTTTTTGCCAAACCGCTGATTTTCATCGTGTCTGACAGCATTGGTTGAACATCGGCAAGATTGATGTTTCCACTTAAACTCATATCACATAGCATTTTATTTGTTAAATCATCAATTTTACCATTGATTGTTGCTGAGGAGTTTTTGGTTTTTAATGATAAATTATTGATTTTCAATGAATAAATACCCTTTTCATTCAAATCAATATCAGCCAAAGCATTCCCGTTCATATCTCGCAAGATGTATGGTAAGCCTTTCAACTGGTATCCACCATTTTTGAGATTGACATCGGCAGTGATTTTTGGCATTGCTGCATTGCCAACAGAGCCTTGTACAACGCCCGAAACGTCTATTTTACCATCAAAGGTCATATCATTGAAATAGAATTTAATATTTGGCGGCAAAAGATTTAAAACATCGTTAATATTAAGCAAATCAGTGTGAAACCCCAAATCCAAATTAATATTTTCCTTCTGTTTTTTCAACCAGCCGCTGATATTTATACGGCTTTTCTGCAATTCCACAACTCCCTTGTTGATGTTCAAAAGCAGACTGTCAAGGTTGCCGTTAATCGGTAAACTAATATTAATGTCTTTATTATCAACTATTTTATCCTTACCTGAAATAAAATTCAGCCCTTTTATGTCGGTTTGAATGGTTCCGTTGAAATTGCTTTTGTCTTTTTTGCCAACCATCTCATAATCAATATTTTTCATTGATATGTTGAGTGGCGCGGTGTCATTCATAACAAAGGTAATATCGGTAGCATTGAGTTTGATACTTGCTTTTCCGTCAAGTTGTTTCATTTCGGCGGAAAGCGTGATATTCAGGTTGTTGATATGCGAATTTATGCCGTTTTTCTCGTCAATGTACGACAGTTTCACATTGTTAAGTTCAAGGCTCTTAAAATCAACGAAATCAGGCATTTTTATTGTTGATTTTTCTTTTTTTGTGGTGTCGGCTGGGAAAATATCATAGTTTGAGTTTCCCAATGAGTCAGTATAGGCATTTACAAAGCCGTCTTTGAGCAGGAACTTATTGATTACCACCTCATTTTTGAGTATGAATCTCATTAAATCAATTGTTCCTGTGGTATTGTCTACCGAGAGCAAAGTGTCTGATGGTGAGCCATATATTGAATTTATCAGGGCTAATTTATTGATTTTTAAGCCAAGATGTGGAAATGTACTGAAAAAAGTGAGTTCCACCTTGTCAAGTTTGGTTTCGCATTTGATATTCTTTTCCAATATGTTACGCACAATTGGCGTGAGTTTTTCCGGCGTAAAAACGTACCAGAGTGCCACCGAAACAGCGATCAATGCCACCACCAGAATCGAACCAAGCGATATTAATGTTATCTTTACGGGTTTGTTCATATTTAGACGGTTATGAATTTTTGTTATTATTTATTAATAGATAGATTTTGTTGTTCATAGTTTATTCTCTTTTATTCCATTGCAAAGATTTATATGAAGCAATCCGGAATACATTTTACAAAATTAACACAATTCTCACAATTTACAGACCCAAATATGTGAATTCTGAAATTTTGTAAACAAAAAAAAAGTTTTGTATATCAAAAAATAGTTGTACCTTTGCATCGACAAAATTGTCGAACAAATATGTTGAATAATCTTGTCGAAATAGAATTTTAAAGAGGGACATAAAATAAACAACAATGAGTAAAAAAGAAACCATAATTGCACAGGGAACGGAAGTTGCCTTATTGTCGCACCGAAAGGACGACTATATATCGCTGATCGATATGGCGAAATTCAAAAATGCGGAAATTCCTGCAACCGTTTATATCGCATCGGTTGAGTACCAATTTTTCAATCAATTATATGGGTTTGTGGGAACGTATGAATAACCCCGATTTTAACCTAACGGGATTCCGTGAGGTTAAAATGTTAAGTACGGAAACGGGCTTTGCGCTTTCGCCGAAACAGTGGATTGCAATGACAAATGCTATCGGCATTGTTTCCAAAGCGGGCAGATACGGCGGCGGCACGTTTGCACACAGGAATATTGCATTTGAATTTGCCTCGTGTCTCAGTCCCGAATTTGAGTATTACCTTATCAGCGAATTTGAACGTCTCAAAATTGACGAGCATCAACACCTCTCTCTCGAATGGAACTTGCAGCGCACACTGTCCAAAATCAATTATCGCATCCATACCGATGCCATTAAGGAAGAAATTATTCCGAAAATGGTTACCAAAGAACAGGCAGCATTTGTTTACGCCAACGAAGCCGACCTGCTGAATGTCGCTCTGTTCGGCAAAACAGCGGCACAGTGGCGCGGTGAACTGACGAACGAAGCGAGAGCAGAGGACAAATGCAGTTTGAACTATGCCGAGCAAGGAGGAAGAAGGCGAAGCCAAAATCCCGCCGAAAAGGGAAATATCCGCGACTTTGCCACGTTAGGACAGCTGGTTGTTCTCTCGAATATGGAAAGCATTAATGCCTTGCTGATACGTCAGGGACTGTCGTAAGGCGAACGATTGGTACAACTCAACAGCGTTGCCATTACGCAAATAAAATCGCTGGTAGATAACCAAAATTTGGCTAAACAATTGAAATAAATATAAACCGTTATGACAAGACAAACAATCATCAGACTTGGAAAATTTGCAAACCTTACTGCTGACAACGTAATAAATTAATATTTGACTTATAGTGAAAACAGAAGCAAACAATTATCAATTGTCAAATTAAGTTACGGGAATGTGCAGGCGTTGAAAGACATCAGTTTTTCGGTCTATCGGGGCGAGCTTTTCGGCTTGATTGGACCGGACGGCGCAGGAAAAACCAGCCTGTTCCGCATCCTTACTTCACTGATACTTGCCGATTCGGGCACGGCTAAGGTTGACGGCTTGGACGTTGTGAAAGACTACAAGGAACTTCGCAACCGAATAGGCTATATGCCCGGACGGTTTTCGCTCTATCAGGATTTAACGGTGGAGGAAAACCTGCAATTTTTTGCCACCGTGTTCCACACCACTATCGAAGAAAATTATTATCTGGTTGAGGACATCTATCGGCAAATAGAGCCTTTCAAAAAGCGGCGCGCAGGCAAACTGTCGGGCGGAATGAAACAAAAACTTGCGTTGTGCTGTGCTCTGATTCACAAGCCGAGTGTTCTCTTCCTCGATGAGCCGACTACAGGCGTTGACTCCGTCTCGAGAAAAGAATTTTGGGAAATGTTGAAAAAACTGAAACAACAGGGCATCACCATTCTGGTATCCACGCCATATATGGACGAAGCCTCACTTTGCGACCGCATTGCCCTGATTCAGCACGGAAAAATTCTCGCTATCGAAACGCCGGAAAACATTGCCGCCGGTTTCCCCCGAAAACTGTATCGGGCAAATTCCGATAATAATTATTTGTTGCTCAAAGAATTGCGCAATAATCCGCAAATGGAATCGGCGTTTATGTTCGGAGGGGATTTGCACGTTACTTTCAAAGAAAATGTTCTTGCTTCCTGTCATTGCGGGCTTGACCCGCAATCTCCTGTATTTAAGGAAATAAGCACTACAGAGGAAGATTGTTTTATGAATTTAATGAATGATAATGGATAAATTACCTGTTTTAGATTATCTATTTTATGTAATCGAAAATAAGTAGTATATTTGCAAAAAATATTTATATGAAAAAGTTAAATCCATTTATTACAAGTGGTTATGTCTCAAAAAGATATTTCTGCAACAGAAAAAAAGAACTTGCGGCGTTGCTCAATAATATGCAAAATGGGGTAAATACAACGCTTGTTTCGCCGCGCCGAATGGGAAAAACAGGGTTAATACACCGTGCTTTTGAAGAGTGTAAAGACTTTGGTTGCGTGTATGTTGATATTATGCCGACACGTTCTATTGAAGATTTTAACAGGGTTTTGAGCGCGGCTATTTTCAATAAGTTTTCGGAAAAAACCTCTATCGGCAAGAAATTTTTTGCATTTTTGCGTGGTTTTCGCCCGCTTATCAGTTACGACAGTATTACGGGGCAGCCGCAAATCGAAATTTCGTATCAAATGGAATCGCAAAAACCGCAAACGCTCAAATCAATTTTGCAGTTTCTCAATGCGCAGGACAGGCGAATTATCGTTGCCATCGA
>JAITNR010000239.1 GCA_031290375.1 Prevotellaceae bacterium
TACCATTTCAGATATAACAGACGGGCATTTATGGGGTCAATCTTCGATTTACTCATAAAAAGAATGGTGCTGAATAAACCAATTAGGCTATAAATAAATACATTAACTGGGGCGACTTAAACGCTTATACCAATAACTTTTTTTTTCCGATTTAGTGTGAATACAATTTTTTTGTTAATTTTTTCAAAATAATTTCGTAACTTTGTTGCAAATTGTTCATTGTATCTATATAATTGATTACCATAGATATATACACTCTTTTTTTTTCAAAAATACACAACTGAGTAATTACTAAAACAAATCTATAATAATGAGAAGAGACGTTACAAAGTATGGTTTTTCTACGCGGTCGATACATGCAGGTGAAGAACCTGATTATGAGGCTGGAGCAACCGGCGACGTTGTTCCTCCGTTGCATCTTACCACTACGTATGTATGGTATAATCCGTCAAAACCGGTTTCTGAATACGATTATGTGCGTTCATCGAATCCCACGAGGAAGGCTTACGAAACGAAACTTGCAGCGATTGAAAATGTGAAATATGGATTGGCTTTTGCTTCGGGAATGGCTGCCGAAACAGCTATCCTGCAAGCATTGACAAGTTCGGGTGACCATATCATTGGCTTTGATGATCTGTATGGCGGGACCCGCCGACTGTTCGACAAGGTTTATACAAACTTGCTGATTTCTTATATTGATTTGAACGATTTGGAGAAATTCGAGGCAACTATCCGTCCCGAAACAAAGATAGTGTGGATAGAATCGCCGACAAATCCGCTTACCAAGATATGCGATATTGCGGCTGTTGCCAAGGTTGCGCATAAACACGGACTTGTTGTTGTTGTGGACAATACTTTTCTTTCGCCATACTTCCTAAAACCTACAGAACTGGGAGCCGATATAATAGTCCACAGTACAACGAAATATATTGGCGGTCACAGCGATGTACTCGGTGGTGCGGTGTTGATGTCCGATGATGACCTCTACGAAAAGGTGAAAGCAATACAGAACAATTGCGGAGCGGTGCTTTCTCCGTTTGATTCTTATCTTAACATGCGGGGGATCAAGACTTTGTCCGTGCGTATGGAGCAGCACCAGAAGAACGCTTTTGTTGTTGCCCGTTATCTCGAAGGTCATCCCAAAGTGAATAGGGTATTGTATCCGGGACTGGAAAGTCATCCTCAGCATGAGCTTGTTAAACGGCAATCATCGGGGTTCGGCGGTATGCTTTCGTTTGAACTCAAAGGGACACTGGAGGATGCAGAGAAATTTATGGGGCAACTTACTTTGTTTGTTACTGCTGAAAGTCTTGGCGGGGTGGAGTCGCTTATCGAACTTCCATCCAAAATGACTCATGTTCACGTGGATAAATCGGTGCGTGAGGCAATTGGAATAAGTGACACATTGATACGCGTTTCTGTGGGTATTGAAGATGTTAAAGACCTGATTGCCGACCTCGAACAAGCACTGGATTCTATCAATTAGGAATGGTTAAAGACTTTTTTGAGATACTGTTTTTTCTTTATCAGAATGTAATTTGTGGGTTGTCAATTTGCAAGATTGGCCTCATTCGTCAAGCATGAGGTTGAGGTGTGGGTTTTGACTGTCAAAAAAATTGTCGTTGATTGCGGTTGTTTTTAAAATTTTTATCATTCCGTAAGGCGTTTTCTTTTCTGCTTTTTTGCAGGTAAGAGATTTTGTATCATATAGTTGCAAAACAAATTCAACCATTGATAATTCAATTTGGTTGCTTTGAGCGAGCAGTTCTAAAACGACATTATTTTCTGATAAAAACATCATTCCAACAATTTTTTTCTTTTGCAGGGCAATAAAAATTTTCTTTTTATCCAAATAAAAACTATCACAAAGCCAGTGAAAATAATCTTCTACAGGCAAAACAGTTGTCTCTTTTTTTAAATACTGACTTTTGAGAAAAACGAAAGCCTCTGCTTGTAAATGTTGGGGCAGTTCAACCATTTTAATTTCGGTATTTTGTGAAAAATTATTTGACTTCAATTCAATGTATGACTTGTAAAATACCGTCTTGTAGCCAGATTTTCCGTAAATATCAAACAGATATTCTTCGGCAGGAATTAAAATCGTGGCAGCGTAATCCCTATCCATAAGTAATTTATGAGTCTTGTTCATTAATTGTTTCATCATACCTTGATTGCGGAAATTTTTGTCGGTACAAATACCGTACAGATATGCCACAGGCAAAATTTTCGCCCCTGTTTTCAATACAAACGGAATAACCTGTAACGCCGAAACTATTTGATTATCAACTTCTATCGTTATATTGTACTGCTCTGAGTAAATTTTGTCGAAAAAGAAATCGACAAACTCAGGGGCATCGTCAAATGAGTTTATCCAAAGTTTTTTTGTCTGTTCTTTTCGGTTTTTCATTTTCAATTTATGTCGGTTCGACATCTATTATCACATTAATATTTTTATAATCAGTATTTTGTCTAAAATTTTCAATATCTTCAACAAGCGATTTGTTGATGTCGAGATATGAATGTTTATTATTGATTTTCAATAAAATGCGTTTTAGATGCAGATATTTGATTTTTTCTATTGGCGGATTGTCGGGTCCAAGCACATCAAAAAAGGGATTTTTTTTCAGAATTTCGGCTAAATTGATTGCTGCCGTATTAGTTAAAATGCTGTCTTTGTGCTTGATAGTAATTTGTATCAATCTGCAATACGGCGGGTAATAAAACAGGTTTCGCTCTGCCATTTGCATTTTGAAAAAACTCTGATAATCATTTTTTAACACATTGATAATAAGTGGATTTTCCGGCGAATAGGTCTGAATAAAAACATTTCCGTGCTCCTTCCTGCCAGCCCTGCCGCTTACTTGCACAAGTGTCTGGTAGGCGTTTTCGTACGCTCTGAAATTGGGAAAATTCATCAGGTTGTCGGCATTTATCACTCCCACAAGTCCCACGTTTGAGAAGTCTAAACCTTTGGAAATCATCGTAGTACCAATCATTATATCCGAGTACTGCTGTTCAAAAGTGTTGATAATCCGCTGAAATGAACCTTTTTTGCGAGTAGTGTCCAAATCGAGCCGTCCAATTTTTGCGTCTGGGAAAAGCTTTGTTGCCTCCTGTTCAACCTGTTCAGTACCAAAGCCTTTGTTTGAAAGCGATTTTGATTTACATTTTTGGCAAACACCGTAATTCCCTGCTGTATAGCCACAATAATGGCAGGAGAGCGTATTTGTGAATCTGTGATAAGTCAGGCTCACATCGCAACGTTTGCATTTCTGCACCCAGCCGCATTCCTGACATTCAAGGCTCAACGAATACCCTCGTCGATTTTGAAACAAAATTACCTGCTCTTTTTTACTCAAAGTTTCTTTAATTTTGTCAATTAGTTCAAGTGAAAAATGTCCTGTCATTCTCTTTTTGCGATACGCTTCGGCAATATCAACAAGTTGTGTATCAGGCAATTTCACGCCTGAATATCTTTGTGACAGTTCTGCCAAGCCAAATTTTCCAAACTTTGCCTTTGAATAGGCTTCTATCGATGGCGTAGCACCGCCTAACAGGATTTTCGCATCAAAAATCTGAGCCAGAAAAGCGGCGGCAGTTTTTGCGTTGTAGCGTGGAGAGTGCTCGGTTTGCTTGTAAGAATTGTCGTGTTCTTCGTCAATAACCACCAAACCGAGATTGTTAAAAGGCAAAAACACCGAAGAACGTGTACCGACAACTACCTTGTTATCAGTAGTTTTGTTTAATTCTTTAAAGATTTCAGCCCGCTTTGAGTCCGCAATTTGGGAGTGATAAACCAAAAGTTTTTCTCCGAAAATACCCTGTAACCGCTCGACCAAATGAGAGGTTAAGCCAATTTCGGGAACAAGATAAAGAATATTTTTATTTTTGGCTAATTCTTTTAGTATCAGTTGAATATAGATTTCAGTTTTACCTGACGAGGTAACACCGTGCAGAAGTACAGTTTTCTGATTTTCAAAAAGCTGCTCTATTTTTGTTAAGGTATTTTGTTGAATTTCAGTAAGTTGCTTGGTGCTTTCTACTTTATTGTTCGATGCAAGTTTTGATAAAATCCTTTTTTCAATCTTCAATATGTTTTTTGCTGCCAAAGCGTTGATTATCGCAGACGAACAATTTGTTCTTCCCTGAAAATCAATATTTTCCAGTTCAGATTGATTATCAGAAATAAAAATATCAAGCAATTTTTCAAACACTTGTGCCTGTTTTTTTGTTTTTTTGAGTGAAACAATAATTTTTTCAATATGCTTTGCATTGTTTATGTCAAAGTTCGGAACTATCACATTTACAGTTTTTTCCCTGTATTTTTGTTTTACTTCTTCGTTAAATGAAACAAGATTTTTTTCGGACAATTTTTTGAGTGTTGGAAAAGCATTAAACCCACAAATGGAATTTAATTTATTAATATTCAGAGAATTATTGTTTTGTAAAATATTATAAATAGCAAATTCCTTGTCAGAAAGCGGAATTTCATCTTCAAAATCGGTATTGAAAATCACAACAGTCTCACTGTCCAGCCGCAACACAGAGGGGATTGCAGCCCTGAACACATCACCAATCGGGCAACAGTAGTATTCGGACAGTTTTTCCCAAAATTCGAGGTGATTTTTTGATACAATCGGCTTGGTGTCAATAACATACACAATCGGTTTCAGGTTTTCGGTAACCTCTCCTTCAAAGACATCAAAAACAATGCCTGTAAAAAACTTTTTTACACCAAAATTAATTATAACTAACTGTCCTACAGATATTTGACTTTGTAATTCGGTAGGGACGTAATAAGTAAATTTACTTTTTAGTGGAAAAGGCAGAATTACATTTACAAGCATATCCTTTTGTCATTTTAACCGACTGTATCGGAGTGTTAATTATCTCTCTATCGTCTGCAACCTGTCCGGTCCTACCGAAATATGCGAAATCTTTGTTTCGGCAAGTTGCTCTATTTTATACAGATACAGTTTTGCTTCTTCGGGTAAATCATCAAATTTACGGATATTTGTAATATCCTGCTCCCAAGTCAGCATAGTGACAAAAATCGGTTTGCAGCGGCTATATGCACTCAAAGTGCTTGGAATATAGTCAATTATCTCTCCGTCAAGTTCGTAATGCGTACATATTTTCAACTCTTTTATGCCTGAAAGCACATCAAAAAGCATTATTGCAAGTGAGTCAATGCCTGAAATTCTGCATGAATGCCTGAGGGCGACAGTATCAAGGAAACCTACTCGGCGAGGGCGACCCGTAACAGTACCGTACTCATGTCCGCGTTCGCGTATGTAGTGAGCCAAGTCTCCGTCAAGTTCGGTTGGAAAAGCCCCCGCCCCTACGCGCGTATTGTACGCCTTGCAGATACCGAGTGAATGGTCGATATACTTGGGCGGAATGCCCGTTCCAAGCGGTACGCTTATTGTAGAAGGACTTGAAGAAGTTACAAACGGATATGTGCCGTGTTCGATGCACAACATCACTCCTTGAGCACCCTCAAAAAGAATTTTAGAATCCTTTTTAACCTCGTTGTAAAGGAGAATTGAAGTGTCGCAAATGCAGGGTTTAAGTTGCTGTCCGTAAGCCAGATACTCTTCAAAAAGCGGCTCAAACTCCATAGTTTGAAGTCCAAGCATTTTCAATTCCATATTCTTTACAACAAGGGCATCTTTTAACCTTTGGGCAAAATATTCTCTGTCAAGCAGATCACCGATACGAATGCCTATCCGCGCGTATTTATCCGTGTATGCAGGTCCAATGCCCTTTTTGGTTGTACCTATCATATTGTCGCCTTTCGATGCCTCGTAAGCCCCATCTAAAGCGATGTGGTAAGGCATAATCACGGCTGCACGGTCAGACACAAAAAGTTTATAATCCCTAATACCCATAGAATTAAGTTTTTCAAGTTCCTGCAAAGCAGCTTGTGGATTGATAACCATACCGTTTGCCATTACATTTTTTATTTTCGGATTAAAAATTCCCGAAGGGATTGACTGCAAAGCATATTTTTGTCCGTCAAAAGCTATGGTATGTCCTGCATTGTTACCGCCCTGATAACGAACCACAACATCTGAATTTTGAGCGAGGTAATCGGTCATTTTGCCTTTCCCTTCATCGCCCCACTGAACGCCTACAACTACTAATCTGTTCATTACAATATTTTATGATTTTTTTCTACAAAGTTAATTAAATTTTTTGTTTATTCGTAAATGTCTTTTGGTGGCTCAAAAAAAACATTTTGTTTATTAAATAGAACTTAACAGCCCTGCCCGCGTAAGTGGGAAATAAAAAGACTTTCCAAGTTTTCAAAACTTGGAAAGTCTATAAACTAAGGCCTGCACTGTCAATAGACTGTAAAACAACTGTTTTACAATACCTTCAAAACTTTGCTAAAAGTTGTACTCTTTGGCTCTTTCAAGTCTTTAC
>JAITNR010000249.1 GCA_031290375.1 Prevotellaceae bacterium
ATTTTGAGAAATAAGTATGATCATCGTATCCCAGAGTATGAGCGATCTCTTTGACATTAAGTTTACTGAAGCACAATAAACGTTTGGCTTCAAGCATGATTTGTTGTTGTATCCAATAGGTAACCGTAAATCCTGTCACCTTTTTTACTACCTCATTCAGGTATGATTCGGATATGTTTAACTGACATGCGTAGTGCGCTGGACTTTTCTGTGACAGGACATTTTGCAACAATAACTTCCGAAAGCCGTGGGTTATTTGCACAGGTCGTGAGACACTGTTCGTCAATAAAGTGTTCTCGGAAAAATAAGCGTGTGCTGCTGCGCATAAAAATACATTTAAAACAGTACAGGTAAGTTGCCGGTAAAAAACTGTATCAGGGTCGCTTTTGTATTGTTTCTCAAGTATGCACAAAATCTCTTGAAATTGGACGAATTGAGGTTCATCCAATGGACATGGTTTTTGCAGCAACAAGTTGCTATCGAATATTTTGAGATAATCTTCAGGTATCAATGATGGCGTCACCAAAATTAACAATACCACCGAATGTCCCCGCCTGATATTATGATGAACTTGTCCGGGAGCGACAAAATAAAGATTTCGTTCCGCAATAACAATCCGGTTAAAATCGACATCCATTGACCCGCTTCCGCTCTCTACCAGAAGAAATAAATAGTTATCGTCCCGATGGATACCATATCCTTCTATTTCACTGTCCGGATTGCTGTCCGAAATGTGTTTCACTTCCAAACCCATCTCTGTTCGTCCGTTTAGTGAATGAATGGGGATATGTGACATAATTCTGTTGAGTATTAGGTATATTGTTGATAGGACAAAATTACAAAAAACTTCTTAAACAATAACTCTTTTTGCAGGAATTTAGTGCTACCGAGCGAACCTTGAGTTGATGGATATATGAAAGTATGGTGTAATTCAATTATTTCATGTATCTTTGCAAACCTACCTCAAAAAAAGCATCAAAAAGAGAAACCGGGTAATCCAATAGGAATCAGCAATTTTGTCTTCGGTTGGCTTCTGTTGCCGAATGGTTAAAATGCCATTTTCGGCATATCAGAGCAGACGTTCCGTTTCCAAATCGTTACCCATTGGGAACGGCGCAAAATCCGGCGGAATGATGTCCTTCGTTGGCTGATTATATCGCTATTTGTCTGCTGTTTACATTGTTCAAATAACTCACAGAATAAGTAATTTTATAATCTTAAAAATGTGAGTTTATGAACACAGAATTAAAGGTGTCGTTCTACCTTAAAAGAGAACGCAAGAGTGAAAAAAACAGCGTTGCCTGTAGTTCATTCAATCTTTCGATTGATTCCCATTATTCGGAAATCCTCAAACGAACAGGAAAAGTTACCGCTGTCGATGTAAAAAAAGCCTTTCAAGGTATTGCATCCACGCAGAAAACACTGCTTGTCTTGTTCGATGAAATCACGCAGGAATTTCATTCGCGTGTCGGCATCGACCGAAAACAGTCAAGTTACCGGCAATATGTCAATACCGGCAAACACCTCAAACGGTTTCTTAAAGAAAAATACAATGTCGGTGACATTCCCCTCAACCAGTTGGACTTGCCGTTTATCGAAAATTTTGACTTCTATTTACGGATAGAAAGAAAATTAAAGCCGTCTTCTGTTAATGACATAATCGTTTTTTGAAGTTGAATCTGCTTTGAATTATATACAGGGCTTCTTGTGGTAAAAACAAGAAAAAGAACTACCTTTGCAAGTCGGAGTTTTAATTATTAAGATAATATGTACGTAGATAAAGTCAAATATACGTTTTCAGGACACGAATCCTTTTATTGCAAGTCGCTTTGGCTGAAAAAAGGTTATGATTTTGTAAAAGCAGACAATAATTTCAATGCCGAAGATGCTGTTATTCATTTGGGCGTTGGTAAAAATATGGTTTCCGCTATTCGTTATTGGTTGAGGGCTTTTGGCTTGCTCGAAGAAGGCAATCCGACAGGAATTGCAGATTTTCTCTTTGATAACGAAAACGGCAAAGACCCGTATATTGAAGATTTGGGAACTTTGTGGCTGTTGCATTATTACCTTGTAAAAGCTGGATTGGCAAGCATTTACAAATTATTTTTTATTGATTTTCACAAAGAAAAGAATAATGAATTTACAAGAGAACAATTACAGCATTTTCTCAAACGCAAAAATGCCGAAACCGCGTATGCCAATTTGTACAACGAGAATACGGTTAAAAGGGATATTGGCGTGTTGCTGCAAAATTATGTAATGCCCGAACAAGGCAAGCCTAACGAGGATTTTTCTGCTTTGTTGCTCAATTTGAATCTTATTCGCCAATCAGAAAACAACAACAAAACGCTGTATTTCAATATGAAAGGAAAAAGCGAATTGGTGCCTGAAATTTTTCTGTATGCAGTGATTGATGACAAAAAAGGCGAAAACATTGTTTCTTTCGACAGGTTGATGGATTTGGCTCTGATTTTCTGTTTGAGTAAAACGGAATTGATAGACACTGTTTTACTTTTAGTTGAGAAATATCCGCAACAGTTGAGATATACAGATGACGGCGGTATTAAACAGTTGTTTTTCCTCAAAGAGATTGATAAAAACGAAGTTTTAGAAAAATACTATACAAGGCAATGAAATTCTCACTATCGACAAATATAAAAACCGTAGAATACAATGATTTTCACTACATTGTAACTTCAAATGCCCGTCAGGTACTTGGTAGTATAGTTGCCAACTATAATTCTGGGATTCACAGTTTTACAATTATTGGTACTTATGGTACAGGAAAGTCAAGTTTTTTAGCGGCATTAGAAAGAGATGCTTTACGATGTTTAAAGTCGTCAGATAAGTCAAAAATTTTATTTGAAAACAAAGGGCAATTTAACACTTACAAGAAATTTCAAACACTCAATATCGTTGGCGACTACAATTCACTTTCAAATCTTTTGAACGAAGAGTTGGAAATCAACAATGTAAACAGTAAAGAGTTATTTTCTCGTCTCGAACAAAAACTGAATGAGCATAAAAATAAAAACGAGTTTCTATTGCTCGTAATTGACGAGTTTGGAAAAATACTTGAACACGCTGCAAATCATAACCCCGAAAAAGAGTTGTATTTTTTGCAGCAGTTGGCAGAGTTCACTAATCACCCGAAACACGACAATATCATTTTAATCACGACTTTACACCAAAGTTTCGGCGCATATTCCAAAAAGTTGAGCGAACAACAGCGCAATGAATGGGAAAAAGTCAAGGGGCGTTTCAAAGAGATTGTTTTCAGTGAGCCGGTCGAACAACTTTTGCATTTAGCCGCAGCACAAATTGAAAAATCAAGCAAAAAGATTGTTTCGGACGAGAACTTTAATACGCTGTTTCAGTTAGCCCAAAATACAAAGTTTATCAACCGCGATTTAGATATTAACATTGCCCGAAAACTTTATCCGTTAGATATTTTTTCGGCGGTTGTGCTTACACATTCCATTCTGCGATACGGACAGAATGAACGCTCTCTGTTTTCGTTTTTGAGTTCCAAAGATAATAATTCAATCAACAATTTTGAGCCGTCCGCCACTCAAACCTACAATTTGGCAAATGTTTATGATTATATCATTTATAATTTTTACTCTTATTTGTCGGAAGTAAATGCTGATTCTACAAATTGGCGGGCAATTCGGGTAGCATTGGAACGAGTTGAGGGGTATTTAGAAGTTGAAAAAATTGATACTGCGAGCAAAATTGTAAAGACAATCGGCTTGTGCAATCTGTTTGGCAATGCTATCAATTTTGACGAAACCGTTTTGTGTCAATACGCAAAATTTGCGTTGAATATCCCAAATCCCGAAGTAGTAATCAATGAACTTGAAAATCTGAAAATCATTCGTTTTGCAAAGTATAAATCACAGTATATTATTTTTGAAGGTACTGATGTAAATATAGAAGATGAACTTTACAAGGCAGCCGGACAAGTTCCTCGCCCGATTGATTTTATTGACGATTTGAACGCCTTTTTTGAGTTTAAGGTTGTGCAGGCAAACGCTTCGTTTTATAAAACGGGAACTCCGCGTTTCTTTGAGTTTGTCCTTTCAAATCAGGCACAAACGTTAATTCCTGCGAATGATATTGACGGTTATATAAATTTTGTATTTGCGAGTTCAACAGACAGCAGAGAACAAATAATTGAAACTTCAAAAAACTGTGATAATGCGGTATTGTATGTGCATTTTAAAGATTCAGATGTTATTGTAAATCATTTGTATGAAATTCAAAAATTGGAATATGTGCGAAAACAAATCCTTATTGAAGATAAAGTTGCGGAAAGGGAAATTCAGAATTTAATTGTCTACGAAAAAGATATTTTGAATAAGGCAATCAATTACAGTTTAATTTCTTTCTCGAAAAATATTGAATGGTTTTACAAAGTCGAGCAAAAGCAAATTCATTCACAGGCAGATTTTAACAAATTACTGTCAGAGGTTTGCGATGATGTATATTATTCAACGCCGATTATTCAAAATGAATTGTTTAACAGACAAAAAATCAACAATTCTATTTCGTCAGCGCGTGTTAATCTGTTAAATCTGCTAATTGACGATAATTGTGTACTACAAAAAGATTTGGGACTTGAAGATGATAAATTCCCACCTGAAAAAACGATTTATCACATATTATTAAAGAATACGGGTATTCATAGGCACGTGAATGATGTATATACATTAGGGGAGCCTCAAACAAATGCGTTGACTGATTTATGGAATGCATGCGAGGAGTTTTTGAAAAGTTCCATAGAAAAGCAACGCAAATTAGGGGATTTGATTAAAGTTTTGAACTGTGCGCCGTTCAAATTGAAGCAAGGATTCTTGGATTTCTGGATACCG
>JAITNR010000003.1 GCA_031290375.1 Prevotellaceae bacterium
ACACATTATTAACTCCGTAAATACGGAATGCAAAATTACAACAAAAAAATGACATAACCAAATATTTATGCCACTTTTTTTTTCTATTCCGTATTTTTTATGGGAAGTTAGGGATTAAAATTCTGCACAATAAAACGCAACTTTTCTCGTTATACAAGTAACTTAAACAACAATTACGCCTATGATGAAAAAATCTACAAAATTAAACGATTACAGAATTAAGTTAAGAGAGCTAAAGCCCAAGAGCGAAACATTGCAGACAATTCTCGCCTTCGCATCTGCGTATCAGGTGGAGAGGCTGTCTGATGGACAGATTGTCAGTTATTTTCTAAACTAAATGCTATCCGTTAACTTGTTGAAATTGAATAACTGAATAATTGAATAGCTGATTAGTCAGTTATTCAATCATTTGTTACACACTCAATTTTCAATTCTCAATTCTAAAAAAAGTACTACCTTTGCACTTTATGAAAAAGATATTTTTTGCAGCATTTTTAGTATTTATCTGTGGCAATATACAGGGACAGAACAGCCCTTTACCTCAGTCATCGCAGGAGCCGCCACGAAAGAGCGACAAACCTGCCGTAGATGTTCGTTCATGGACTATTGACGAACGTTACGGTGTGGCGGATACCTGTGCAGTAGATACAGTGGTTATAAGTTTTCAGGACAATACGCCTGTGGATAATTACAGCATTGCAAACTCCTGGAACGGTAATCTGGGTTCGCCCCTGCAATCAAAGATTTTTTTTGACAGGACAGAGAAAAGTTATAACCTGTTTGCCACCCCTTATGATGCATATACTGTTAATGTTGAGGACATTAAGTTTTTCAATACCAAAACTCCCTACGCCAATCTGACATACCGCACTGCTTTGCCCCGTTTTGAAGAAGAGGATTATTTCAAGGCTTTGTATTCGATGAATTTTAATAAATACTTGAATGTTGGTGGTTTGGTCAATTTGATTTACGGACGCGGGCAGTATGGCAATCAGAATACAAGGGCGGTGAACGGCGGCTTTTTCGGATCGTACAGTGCCAAACGCTATGCCTTTAATGCGAGCATGATGTTCAACGATTTTAGAAACTACGAAAATGGTGGTATGAACAATATTGCCGACCTCTATTCCAACGAGATTTATTCGTATAAACTACTTGCCACCAAACTGACCAACGCCATTTCAACATACAAAAGCGGTATTTTTTATCTCAATCACAAATACAGTCTTGGTTTTGAACGGGAACGCAAACTGCCACAAAACGACTCTGTTCTCTATGACTTTGTGCCTGTTACATCGTTCATTCATACTGTAAAGTTCGAAAATGCGAAGAGGAAATATACAGACACTTTCGCTGGGACAGGGAGCTTTTACACAGACAACTACTATTCGGCAGACCGCACCAAAGATTCTACACAATACCAAAACCTGAAAAATACTCTGGCACTTACATTGGAAGAGAAATTTAATACGCTGCTCAAATTTGGACTTGCAGCCTTTGTAGAATACGAACTGATTCATCGAACCATTGCCTCCGATTCAACAAGATTTGTCAATAACTACGAAAACAACATCTATGCAGGTGGTACCCTGTCGAAAAACGAGGGTAAAGTTATTCGCTACAACTTTTCAGGGCAAATTGCCATTGCAGGCAGACGAATTGGCGATTTCGACCTGAAAGGCAATCTTTCGACCTCCTTCCGAGTGCTCAAAGATACGGTTAGCGTGTCTGTCAGTGCTGATTTTAATACCGTTTCACCCAATTTTTTTACAGAAAAATACTATTCAAATCACTTTCAGTGGGAAAACAATTTTGACAAGACAATAGATTTCCGTCTGAAAGCACGCCTAAACCTGCAAAAAACAGGTATTTCACTAGGCTTTAATCTGGCAAATATCAAAAATTTTATCTATTTTGGCAAGGATGCCAAGCCGGCACAGTATGACAAAAACCTGCAAGTTATGGCTTTTGATGTTACTGCTAACCTCAGACTTTGGAAGTTTCATTGGGATAACAAACTTGCATATCAAGTTACATCAGAGAAGAAAGTCTTGCCGCTGCCGGACTTTTCGGTTTACACAAATCTCTATTTTAAGACAAGCATAGTCAAGGTTTTGATTGTTCAAATAGGCACAAGTTGTCGATACCACACCGCCTATTATGGCAACAGCTATATGCCTGCCACAGGACAGTTCTACTTGCAGGATGCGTTCAGTGTAGGCAACTATCCGGATATGAACGTCTATGCCAATTTTCACCTGAAAAGAATTCGTTTTTATTTTCAGTACGCTCACTTCAATCACGGACTTTTTGGAGGAGAAAACTTCTTTCTGATGCCCGATTATCCGATAAATCCTGCCACTTTTCAAGTTGGATTTTCATGGAATTTTTACAATTAATCCCTAACTCCGCCTCATTTTACGTAACAGGCTATTTTTTGATTTTTTCGAGGAGGTCCGCCGTAGCTTTTGTGGTTTCTGCCTGATACCATTTGCCGTTTATTTTTACTGATTTGATTTCAGATAGCATTTTCAAAAAATCAGTAACGGAATATTTTTTTATTTAGTTCGTGTTTGCGCAATAATTGCAAAATATAATAAAATGATGGTGTCTGATTTTTATTGATATTTTAAAGTGCTGAATTTCAGGTCATAATATTTTATTGGGGGCTTTTCTAAAATGAAAATCGTATTTTTTCGGCTAAATCTTTTTTTGAGGCGCTATTTTTTGCTAAATAATTTTTTTTGAGGTTTTGCCTGTAAGGCAACATGTGAATAACCGCACGCAAGGCGTAAGCCGCAGCCTGCGGGAATAAATACACACCACACCACTGCCCGACCGGCAAAACATTACGACAAAGGTTCTGCCCTTCGGGCAGTAAGAGGGGGGACTTGCATCCGCAGGCTGCGGCTACCGCCTTGCCTGCGGTTATTCAAATATTGCCCTTCGGGCAAAATAGCGCCTCAAAAAAAGATTTAGCATAGAAATGACGATTTTGAAACCGCCTCGGTGAATTTCGTTACTTTATGCGAAGTGCTGAAAAAGTAATGTGAATATATCGTCAGCGGATTGCCCGCAGGGCATTGGCTACGCCGAACGGTGTTTCATATCAATAGAAAAATGTTCGCAACCTCGTTTTTCCCCGTAGGGGATGCATACCAATATAAAACGGAAACATGCCGTATCGTAACATTCCCTTTAGGGGATGCACATCAAACAATGTGAAACCTCTACGAGGGGTGGGGGTGGCGCATCATTTTCTATTGATATGTAAATCCTCACGGATTATAAGACCAAATTGCAACCCTTGATTCGCATATTCTGCTTGTTTTTAGCGGATTATGCAAAATCTGTCATTGACAGGCACGAAGCAATCTGAATTTTTGTGCCTAAGCGCCCCGATTGCACGCCACTCCACAGCCTAAAAAAAAGAAGTTGCCCATTTTAGGAACAACTTCTTCGCTTTTTGCGGGGCATATCCTGTTAAGATTATGCCGGACTGATAGCGCCTGAGGGGCAAACCGCAGCGCAAGTGCCACAATCGGTGCAAATATCGGGGTCGATTACATAAATATCGCCTTCCGATATCGCCTCTACGGGGCATTCGCTAATGCAACTTCCGCAAGCAATACAATCTTCTGAAATTACGTGAGCCATTGTTTTAATTTTTTGTTTGTTAGTAGTTAGTCCGACAAAAGTATAATATTTTTTGTTTTTGAAAGATATTTTTTGCTATTATTT
>JAITNR010000005.1 GCA_031290375.1 Prevotellaceae bacterium
GAAGAAATGCAAAATGCCTATGGGGACTTTGTAGAACAAGTGGCAGCCCTCAATCAATCCGAAACAGATTATTCGGTTATCATTCGGGCACTGAATCTTACTCGTATTGAGTTTGCTTCTCTGGAAACGGGCGACCTCGTAACGGTCGTTTATCTTCTTTCCGGTTTCATCAACCCGCAAGGATACAATATGCAGATGTTCCCGTTGGATATCGGAATGTTTGAAAACGATATAAGGCCGGTTGCCATAACCAAGTTTTTGCATATAGGCTTGCGCTATCTCTGACAATAGTATAATACTATCCTCAAAAATGTCTCTCGATATAAAATATTAGTATAATATTATCCTAAAAAATATCTCGTGCTATAAAATATTAGTACAATATTATCCTAAAAAATATCTCGTAGTATAAAATATTAGTATAATACTATCCTATTAAATTTCTCTTACTATAAAATATTAGTATAATATAATCGGCTTTTTTGCGTTATTATACAAAAAAGTAGTACTTTTGCATCTACAAACTTAATAAATATAGATCATTATGGATACAGAAAACAATTTATCGGCATTGAACGCCCTGCTGGCAAAGTCTAAAGGCGACGTTGCCAACCTGGTGTCCAACGAGATAATAGAGCTACAGCGACTCGCAAGCAAACATCTTGCCAACGAGTTTCGGAGTATTGCGGAAAAGTACTATCCCAAGCGTCCGCTGATTACGGCATTGCTCAAAGAGGAAATGCACCGTCGCCGCGTCTCGCAATACCAATTATGCGAAATTTTGGGGATGAACGCCGAATACTTCAACAAAATCATCACCGGCAAAACAAAAATCGGGATGAAAACGGCAAACAAAATCCGCCAGCGGCTCGGCGTTGACGGCAATTACATAATGGATATTGTGTAGGTGGAGGCATGTGCGCATGTGGTATATTACACTTTCGTGTGGAATTGGATATTATACTTTTAAGAGAGTGGAGATGCAGTGAAAAATATTTTTCCCTTTCATTTTTCTTCAATACTTCTCATTTCCTTGTCTTTACCACCACCATCATTCCCGCAGCCAGCCGTCTGTTTTCTTCAACCGACAAGTTGTCAAACGTTATTTTGACAGGTATTCGCTGTTGAATCTTGATGAAATTTCCGGTAGAATTATCGACAGGAATAAGCGAATATTTTGCCCCTGTCGCACCCGAAATAGACGTGATGTGTCCCGAATAAGTTGTATTGCTGAAAGCATCAATTACGATGCGGACTTTCTGTCCCGTATGCAAATTTTTTACCTGTGTTTCCTTGAAATTCGCCACAATCCATTTCGGCGAATCGGGAACGATGTAAGTAATTGTTTGCCCTGCGGTTACCAACTGTCCTTCTTCCAACGTGCGCCGTCCGAGAATGCCGTCGCACGGGGCAATAACAACCGTATAGGAAAGATTCAGCGTCGCCAAATCAACTGCCGCAGCTGCTTTCAACTGTTGGGCTTCGTTGTTGCCTTTTCGCGTGCTAACTTCGCGAACATTCGATTGTGCCGTATGTTGCTGTTGGCGAAGCATATTGAGGTGTTCCTGCGTCATATCAAGTTCGGCTTTGACACTTTCCACCTGCATCGGCGTAACCGCTTTTGCCTGTAACAAATTCTGATACCGCCCATAATCGCGTTTCAGTTTGTCAATTTTCACTTCCAGTTCGGCAATAGACGAGTTATAGACCGAAGCGTTGCTCTCGCCCGTTGCGATGCCTGCATTCAAAACTTCCGCACCGTTACGGGCATCCATCAGGGCGGCTGTCGCTTCCTGCAAACGAATTTTGTGTTCGCTGTCATCAATGAGCAACAACGTATCGCCCTTATGCACAAACTGATATTCCGTAAAGAAAATTTGTTTTACATAGCCTGATGTTCTGACATTCACAGGCGAAACATATTGCTCAATCTGGGCATCGTTGGTGCTTTCGTTGCGGTTGTAATCTGTCAAAGTAAAAGTGAGACAGATTATTCCACAGATTACCAATACGCTACCGATTATCGTGGCTATTTTTCGTAAAGTTGATTGCTTTTTCATTTTATATAATTATTTATCGTTCCCGTCAATTTCATCAATCCGATTTCCGACACTTTGCATTGATAAAGCGCACTCAAATAGTTGTTTTGGGCGTTGTTTTCGCTCATTTCGTCTTGCAACAGTTCGCTCATGGAAGCCAAACCCTCTTTATAGCGGTTAAAAGTTAGATTATAAACCTCTTCTGCCAGCGTGTAATTGTCTTTTTGTCGTTGGAAATTGCGGTTGTTGTTTTCCCATTCCAAAAGCATATTTTGATATTGTTCGTTGAGTTTCTTTTCAGCGTCTTCTCGGGCAAATTTCGATTTTCGGTAATCGACTTTGATTTTATCGGCTTGATATTTTTTGGCAAGTCCGTCAAATATCGGAACTTTCAGCGAAAAGCCCCAATAAAATGCCCAATGCCATTCCGAAGGCGGCTCTTTATAAAAATATTTGTCAAAATTATCTACCGAATTAATTGTGCCTAATTGTGTTATGAAAGACAACGAGGGAGTGTAGCCGACATTGACCGCCTTTTTCTGCTGTTCCAAAATCTCCTTTTGTGCATCAAGCATTTTTAATTCGTACAATCGGTCGAAAAGTCCTGTATTGAAATGATTTTGCTGTTCGCTTGTGTCCACCTGTTCGAGTTCAAAACGGCTTTCGGGCGAAATATCAAGGATATATTTCAAGACATTGAGTTGCTGCTCGTACAACACTTTGGCGTTTTCGCACTGCACAGAGAGATTTTCGAGATTGATTTCTACCCGTTTCACATCAACGTCCAAAGCCATACCGTTTTCATTGAAAGCGCGGGTAAAAGCCGACAATTCTTCCAAAACGTCCCTGTTTTTTTGAATAAGATTTATCTGTTCAGTAGTAATTTGTGCCTGATAATAGATTTTACAAATCTCTACAGTCAAATCTTCCTTTGCCTTTTCCATACTGTAGCGGCTCATTTCCAACATTTTATCGGCAATTTTCATGCTTGTATAAATTGTTTGATTGTATAGAGGCAAAACCAATTGCACACCCGCCGAAGTATTGTACCTCAAGCCTTTATTTTGCAGATACGGAATATCGGTATGCGTAACGGGGTAGAGCAATTGACTCAAGGTTGAGCCATCTGTGATTTGCACGCCGCGTTCCACATGGTCCTGAAAATTGGCAAAACCTTCAATAACAGGTAATAATCTCGCACGACTTTCCGACTTTGCGAAGCGCATTTTACGGACATCTTCTTCTCCTTCTTTCAGCGTCAAATTATGTTCAATGCCTGTTTGAATGGCTTCACTCAGGGTTAATACCTGACTTTGCGCCGACAGACAGAAAATTAACAGGAAAAGAACAGTTGTTTTATTTTTCATTATAGCTAATTTTATGGACTGCAAAAGTACAAAACACAGGATATGCAATCAAGGTTGAAAATAGGGTAAAAATGGTCAAAATGTCGGAAAAAAGTTGTATCTTTGCAAAAAAAATTACGCAGGCGTATGGAAACCACCAACATTGAACTTCGTTCCGATTTTACTGACGAATGGCTGTATGCCCACCAAAAGCCGTACCGCATTGAGTGGGGGGCGTTTTTGTTCGTAACGGAAGGCGAAGTCAATCTGACTGTCAACCTCTTTGAGTATCATCTGAAAGCAAATGATGTTGTTATTATATTGCCGGGCAGCATTATCTATCATCGGAATAAAACGACTGTTTTTGAGGTACAATTAATCGCCGTCAAACCGCAGTTTATTCGGGATTTACAATTTATTCAAGCCATTGTGCCTTATTTGGAAACGGTGAAAGAAAATCCTGTGGTTTCGCTTAATGATGAAGAAGCCGCCTTTTTTTTCGATTACTTTCCATTGTTGAAGCGGGCAATGTCGAACAACAGCAATTCAAGTCGAATGGTTGAAAGTATGTTAATGGCGGTTTTGTATGGTATGGCTGAAGTGTATCATAAAAACAGGAACTTGTCGATTAGCCCGAAAGTGCGGCGCAGCAATGAAATCTATCGGTTTTTGCGGCAAAATATTATTAAAAATTACAAGCAAGAACGGAAAATCGGTTTTTATGCCGAACAGACGTGTGTCACTGCCAAACATTTGACTACAGCCGTTAAAGAAGCAAGCGGGCGAAGCGTTGCAGACCTCATCGCGTCTATGGTAATTGCAGATGCCAAATCGCAACTCAAATACAGCGACAAAACCATTGCGCAAATTGCCGATTCACTGAACTTTCCCGATGCTTCTTTTTTTGGCAAATACTTTAAAAAGCACACGGGGAATTCGCCGAAAGAGTACAGGGAAGGGAAATAAAAAGATAAACGCCAAACAACCTGTGCCACCCCAAATCACATAGCCCGTTACCTCTTTCAATGCGGCTAATGCCGCCTGTTTCTGTATGCGTCCGTTCAGCGAAAGGGTAGCCAGACTTTGTGCATTTTCATAACTTGCACCCTGCATCATTGCAGCGGTTTGCGTGCGTTGAAAAGCGGCGGCAACATCGTAATTAGTCCCGTCGGCTTCTTGTGCAAAACGGACAGTATATTCATTCTGTTTTTCGTAAAGGACATTGCTGTAAAGCGAAATTCCTGCAACGGGACCCAATACCGAACGGGCAATCAACATCAGGCAAATCCACGAAGGGCGTAATTTACCGGGCAATTTCATCATTCCATAAACGCTGCCCACCGAATAAACGATTATCATACCCGTACTGCGCAAAAGAACAGGTAATCGGAGGTGATTGTATAATTCTTCACTCTGATAATGCAAATATAAAACAACAACCGAAGCGGTAAGCAACAGAAAACCAACAGCAAAAACAAACTTGTTTTTCATCTTTTTACGTATCATTACGAAAGCAATAACCGTTCCGAGCAGAAAACCCCAAATCGTGAAATTGTACAGGTTTGCCGTTTGCAGACTGTCCAACGTCATTGAAATACTCGAATACAGGGTAATGAAAACCGATGTACTGTTGAAAATCATAGCCAGACACAGCAAAATCAAAGCGAAACACACATTCGGTTTTCGCAATATTTCGAGATGAATATACGGGTTTTTCTTTCGAGTAATAAAAATAAGCAACAGTCCCCCGCAACCAAGCACTAAGGCAGAGGCGATTCTGATAGAGCGGCTGTTGAACCAATCAAGCATTTTTCCATAAAGGAGGAAAAAACATAAAGCGACTGAGGCGGTTATAAAAAGCAGCATTTCAGGAATTTGCAAACGCTCGCTGTCCTTGCCGTCCGATTTTTTCATTTCGGGTTTTATGGTCAGCAAAACCAACAGCAAAGCAATGAGTGTAAATAACATCATATAAATATGTACCGACTGCCAATCCGAATGGAACGCCCAAATCGAAGCCAGCGCATTGCCAAGTTGCGAGATAACTATCAGGAAAAAATAATACACCGGCAATGCAACCATACGAAACCTGTCCATTTGATTCTGTTCTGCCTCGGAGACCACATCACCGAAAAACGCCTGCGTCATATCTTTTCCCGTGATGTAGGGAAAAAGTCCAAAAGTAGTGTTCAGCACCAGCATCACGCGGATAAAGCCAATCATAAAGCACGACCCGACCAGAACAGGCACGGACTGTGTTCGCGCCGCAATTTCGCAAAACAGCATCATAGCGAGAAATCCAAAGACATAAACCACCTTTGTTCGCCGCCTTTTCAGAAAATAAATCATAAAGGGAGCAAACGCCGCATTGCCGATGGAAGTAACAAAATTGGCAAACTGCACATCTTCCGAATGTAGTCCCAATGCCGAATACATCTCGGTCATTGTATTGACATACACTCCGTTGTTGAACAAAATCGGAATAAACATCAACAAATAAACAGTAATTCCCAACGGGCGCGGCATCCAATCGTAAAAAGGGGACGGCTTTAATTTATTTTCCATTTTACACGCTTGTTTTGAAGTGCAAAATTACCGTTAATGCAAGGAGTACGCAAGGGCAATAAAACGGCAAAAATGGTCAAAATGTCGGAATAATTTTGGTTGTTTGTGCGACAAGGGAAAGGAAACCGATAGCCTTTTTTTATTAAAAATCACATTTTTTCAGCAAATGTAATGCTTAAATTTATACTCATTAAAGCTACAGCAATAAAGAAAATGAGAATAGTCCATTTTTTTATTGTTTTTTTAATTTATACTCGTATATTCACCTAAAAATGAATGTAATATATTGAAAATCAATTTGTTATGTACTTTACTGAAATTTAGTTATAAAGCACTAATAATCAGTGTGTTACACGAATTTTTAGGTTATTATACGGGTATACATAATAATTAATTTTAATGACTATCGTATGTTTAACCTAAAAAACAACAAAAGTGCCGCCATTCCTGCGAAAGCAGGAATCCCCTCATTGTAATGCAAGCAAAAACAGGGGATTGCGGGTCGTAGCCCGCAATGACGTCGTATTTGAAAGTGATTTGGGTATTAGATACGATATTCAT
>JAITNR010000014.1 GCA_031290375.1 Prevotellaceae bacterium
CCTCTAATGTTAATTTCTGTCTCATTTTCACGACGCTTAAAGTTTACGACGCAAAGATAATAAAAATTTTAATAGGATGGCGTTTTTTATGTAATTATTTTGGTATTTATGCCACCCCACCCGTAGGGTTGAACAATGATATTAATTCAACACATCCGGGCTAAATAAAGTAACTGAATAACTGAATAACTGAATAACTGAATAACTGAAAATACAATACAATACAATACAATACAATACAATACATTATTTATTTTTCATTGCTTAATTAATCCATATTAAAAATAGTATACGTCAATTTAAAGCAATTTTCCGTTGATGAGGTTTCGACATCGTCCAGATAATTGTAGTGCGTTTTTCGGAAATAAAACCGTTGTTCTGCACTCAGCCTCAATTTGCGGGAAAGTTGTACCCCGATATTAACATTTATACTGCTCAGGCGGGCGTTCCCTTGGTTGCCCTGCACGTTGGCATAATTGAGATTTGTATTTTCGGGCAAACCGTTGATTTCCGCTTCGGCAGAACCATAACCGTAAGAGGTGAAAATGTGATAATGCACAAAACGCAACTCGGCATTCCAACGTTTTCCGAAAGACACAAAAGTGTTTAATTTAACACTATAGCCATTTCCCAAATTATAATCACGGTTATTCGCTGTAAAATAATCAGATTCGCTCGCACCAAGCAAAATAAGATTGGCAAACAAACCTCCGCTAAAACGCGGCTTCATACTCTGTTTGCGTGGCTTCATATAGAACAATCCTCCTCCAAAAGATGCTGTTTCGGCATATTCATAAGGTTTGCTACCCCCTTCAGTCAACGGATTTGAGGCAGAATAATGGAAGTGTTGAAATATGCCTGCCAGCCAATAGTTGTTTTTTTTGTTCCATTCCTTACCATAAATTAATCCTAAAACATCTACGTTTGAAACAAGCGGCTGATTTCCAATAACATTGAAATCAATATTGGCAGTAAAAAAGTCATAAGGACTGCGTACATCGTCTATGATAGGGTTTCCATAGATAATTCTCGTATTCAATGCCATGTTCATACTTCCTCTATTGCCTTCAAAGTCGGTAATAAAACGGTTAGAAACAGAAACGCCAAGCATAAAGGGATATTCCGAATAAACTGACTTGTTCCCATAGCTATAAGGTCGATATCGCCACGCATTGCCGCTAACAATGCGGTTGAACATGTCCATAGGCGAAATAATTCCGGCAAGCAGTTCCCGTCCGAAACGTCCCCAACCACGCTGGCTGTCATTCAGAATAAGATGTGAAAGGCGATGCGTAATTTCACCAAACGCTATTCCCCCGATAGGCGTTGCAATAAGGTCGTTCAAAGAGGCAGGCTCATTCTCGCCGAAACATTCCCACATAAGACTGCCACCAACGGCAAAAGGGATAGACTGCCAAAAATTAAGTCCGTTAGAACGTGCTGCATTAAAATAGAGTCCGCCGTTGTAAGGATGCCAAAAAAAGTTAGTGGCTATAAAGTCATTATCCCACACAAAACCGTGTTTGAAATTGTACTTTATAGTGTCTAAAGTTACTATTGCCCACGGTTCTTTCAACACATAACGGTCAAAAATGTTCAATCCGATATTCTGTCCGATAACCTCTGCCACTGCCAACCAGGGTTTAGCAATATTATGTTGATAATTTGTACCTGAAAACAATGGCAATATACTGTCCTGTTGGTTGGTTTGTGTAAATTTCATTCTGTCGGTAACAGGCAAACTTTGCAATACGGTACGACTGTAAGGGTTTATCAACTGTTGAGCTGAAACTGTTGATGTAATCAAAAAAGGGAAACAAAAGACGAATAAAAGAGTTTTTAGTCTTCCTGTGTTGCCCATTTTCATGTTTTGTTGAAACATACTTTGTTCGTTTGTTCAATTAAAGGTGCATATTTTTCAATTTTCGGATATAAATCTGAATCCCTGTGTTTCTTTCTTTATTTTGCCAACGGCTGGCAACGGTATGTGCATCCCTGCTACAGTAAGATTATTTTCGAGAACAAACTCAAAAACCTTTTGACGTGTTTGTGCTGCCTCTTCGGGATTGACGTCATAAGACACAGACTGTTCGGGATGCGGCATCTGTATTGGCATAACGTGAGTAATATCACCCCAAAAGAGTATCTGTTTTTCGCCTGCACCTGCCAAATACATCGTATGTCCGGGAGTGTGACCGTACGCCGCAATAGCCTTTATGCCCGAAATTATTGTCTTTTCCTTATCGTTAATGTCAAAAATTATCAGCCTGTTTCTGTATGCCTGTACAATCCGGGCAAAAAGGACGTTGCCGTTATTGTGCCAATAGTCATATTCTACTCGGTTGATGTACAAGTCTGCATTTGGGAAAACGGCAACAGCATCTTTGCCTGTCAAACCGCCAATATGGTCGCCGTGTCCGTGGGTGATAAGAACAGCATTGATTTTTTCGGGCGTAAGTCCGTAATTTTTAAGATTTTCTACAAGTTTATTCCCTAATCCTGCATCTATCAAAAGGTTGGAGTCGTTTTTTTGAACCAAAAAAGAATTGATTGCAGAATTATATTCGCCTGTTGGAATATACTTTTTTAGCGTGTCGGAATTTGGATTTATCAAGATATCCACACTGCCTGTACGACTTGCATCATTCAGCACAAAGAACTTGTAATCAGCATTTTGCATGGAATTTTGAGTTGTTTTACTTTTTGAACCGCAGGAATAAGAGCAAGTCATTGTACAAATGAGAAACAGAGAAAAATTTAGTGTCTTCACAATGGATTTAAAATTTTATTAGTTAATTTTCAAGTTTCACAGAGTTGTTGAAAACGGTGTGAATTTTATACTGCAAAGTTAGATATTTATTTTTAAATCTGAAAGGCTTTTTTCAAGCAATGGTTCATTTAGCCCGATAGGGCGTTATGTGAATAACCGCAGGTGAAACCTGTGGAAATTGCAATATCCCACTTATCAACCCTACGGATTGAGGAGTTGGTAGTCTTCAACTGTAAGTTTCATTTACGGTTATTAACATTCTATCTTACGGATAAAAATGCAACTTTCTTGCAAATTTTATTTCATTTTGGTATATTTTTTCCCGTTCCACTTTTTTCGCACAAAAATAATCTGTTTTTTTATAACAGGTCAGCATCAGTTTCAGTCTTAAAATTTATTTTTTGCAATAAATAAAATTTATATGTAATTTTGCTGAAGAATAATTTTGTTCTCAACAAAACAAATAATGTATGAAAACTATCAATTTTATTTTCAGGGTACACCAGCGTTTTAACCTTAAACGCTATACGTTTTTTAATATCGGCAACGACCACTACTACTACGATGACTATGCCAACGAAGCACAGCTTGGCAACAACATCGAAAACTGTTATCTGGAGGCTAACCACACCCTTCTGGATATGATAAACAATTCAAATGGCAGGTTCAAGGTGTCGTTCGCCATTACGGGGCTTGCTTTGGAGCAGTTTGAACAATTCGCCCCCGAAGTGATTGAAAGTTTTCAGGAACTGGCAAAAACGGACAAGGTGGAATTTCTGGCAACAAATTATGCCCACTCGCTTGCCTCTCTCTATGACGAAGACGAGTTTGAGCGTCAGGTAAAGATGCAGTCGGGCAAAATCAAACAACTTTTTGACTGTATCCCAACCGTTTTTGCAAATTCGGCATTGATTTATTCCGATGAAATTGGCGAAAAAATATATAAAATGGGCTACAAAACCATTGTCGTAGAGGGAGCAAAGCATGTCTTGGGCTGGAAAAGTCCCAACTTTGCCTACCACCACGCCTATCTGAACAAAGTGAAGATTTTGGTCAGGAACAGCAAACTCAGTGACGACATCAACTACAGATTTTCGCAGTGGAACTGGAATCAATACCCGCTGACCGCCGAAAAATTTATCAGCTGGATAAAAAACTCCACCGAAAATGAGAATGTTTTCAACATTATGATGGGTTATGAGGCTCTTGGCATTTTGAATCATAAAAACAGCGGTATATTCGAGTTTTTCCGTGCATTGCCGTTTCACTCCATAGAAAACGGCATCACCTTTTCTATGCCTATGGAGAGTGCCGAACGGTTCAAGTCTGAAGGGGCATTGTCGGCTCTTTATCCGTTCTCATGGACGGACGAGGAGAAAGACACGTCCGCATGGTGCGGCAACGACCTTCAACACGAGGCACTGGAAAAACTGTATTCGCTTTCGGAAAGAGTAAATCTCTGCTCCGATTTTATGCTGAAAACAGATTGGTACAGGTTGCAGGATTCGAGTAACTTTTTCTATATGAATACCAAACACTATTCTGATGGAAGAATATATGCCCAGAAAATTCCATACGAATCAGCATATCAGGCATTTATGAATTATATGAATATTCTGAGTGATTTCATTGAAAGAGTAAAGGCTCAATATCCGTCTTCTATTGAAAATGAAGAACTTAATGCTCTGTTAAAGACCATTGATAATCAAGAAGAGGAAATAGCTGAACTTGAAAAACAGATTAAGAAGTTGAAATCAAAAAAGTAATGTTTTGAAAAATTGGCTAAACTTTTGTACCTTTGCAGATTGTCTTTTTTTTAATAAAAGAAATAATGAATTGTTATAAAAATCATCATAATTATAAAACTATAAAAAATGAATAAGGAAGTGGTAATTGTGTCGGCGGCAAGAACGCCGGTAGGAAGTTTCAACGGCTCATTGAGCGGCTTTTCGGCAGTAGAAATTGGAGTGATAGCAGCGAAAGAGGCTATTAAGCGTGCAGGTATCGCGCCTGAAATGATTGATGAAACCATAGCGGGCAACGTTTTGGGTGCAGGTTTGGGTCAGAATGTGGCTCGTCAGGTGGCAATTCACGCAGGAGTGCCGGTGAGCAGCCCTGCAATGACGCTGAATATCGTCTGCGGTTCAGGTTTAAGGGCAGTTTCTTTGGCTGCGCAGATCATTCAGACAGGCGATGCAGACGTTATTTTGTGCGGCGGAACGGAGAGTATGACCAATGCCCCATACCTTTTGCCAAATGCCCGTAACGGCTATCGTATGGGCGATGGGCAAATAGTAGATTCTATGATTAAAGACGGATTAACAGAGGCTTTCAGTAATGTTCACATGGGTGTTACGGCTGAAAATATCGCAGAAAAGTGGAACATCTCCCGACAGGAACAGGACGAATTTGCCTTGCAAAGCCAAACAAGGTGTGAGGCAGCACAAAAAGCGGGCAAATTTGCTGACGAAATTGTTAAAGTCGAAATTCCGCAAAAGAAGGGTGAACCTAAAATTTTCGATATGGACGAGTTCCCACGACATGGCACTACCCTCGAAGCGTTGTCAAAACTAAAACCTGCTTTCAAAAAAGAGGGAACGGTTACAGCAGGCAATGCCTCAGGTATCAATGACGGAGCGGCTTTTCTTGTGTTGATGTCCAAAGAAAAGGCTGATGCTTTGGCACTTAAACCTCTTGCTCGCATAAAGGCGTATGGCACTGCGGGTTTAGACCCTCAAATTATGGGCTACGGACCTGTTTATGCCACACAAAAGGCACTGAAGAGCGCATCTATGAAAATCGAGGATATCGAACTTGTTGAAGCTAATGAAGCCTTTGCTTCTCAATCAATTGCCGTTGTCAAGGATTTGAAACTTAACCCTGAAATTGTCAATGTGAATGGCGGAGCTATCGCTATTGGACATCCTATTGGTGCTTCGGGTGCAAGAATTTTCATCTCGTTGATTTACGAGATGAAACGCCGTAATGCCAAAAATGGCTTGGCAACCCTGTGTATCGGCGGAGGGCAAGGCACAGCAGTGATTATTGAAAATCTGTAATTCATGCGAATTACGGGTTGAAAAGTGTTTTTTTTGGCTTGTTAGCCCGATAGGGCGTTATGTGAAACCTGTGGAAATGCAATATTCCGCCTATCAACCCGTATGGGTTGAATTAATATCATTGTTATTGTCGTCGGCGCGATTTTGAAAATCGTGCCTTATTGTCTTGTACGCACCGATTAAAATCAGCACGAGTAAGCGTTTTGTTCAACCCTACGGGTTGAGGTGTCGGGCATTGTCAGCCAGCCGTAAGTTTTACTTACGGTTATTAACATTTGTCCTACGGACAGTATTTTTCAACCCGTAATTTGCATAATTCATTTTTAAAGACGAAAAGCGTCATATTGTGCTCGGTTAACTGCAACGGCAGGAATTATTGATAAATGGTGAAACAGACAGGCAATCCAAAATTAGCAATTGAATATACTCTTTGAGCATATATTTTTGGAGGTCCAGATTGTTACGGATTTGCGGTGGAAAATAATTTTGTATTTGTTCCAAATTTGTCATAATGCGTATATTTTTAGCAGTAAATCAACTCTTTTTCTTACTGTTTTCGACTGAAATTTATTGGTATATTCATTCAAAAATTCAACATTCAAATCATGCTGCATAAAATCCTCATCAAAGCGCACTTCGCTGATTTCTTGCTCGTTATTGTAAAACGGATAAAGATAAAGCATATCTAAAATCGCCTTTTTCTGTGTACCAACCGCTGTAGTCTTTATCACAGTTTCGGGGATAATGCCGTAAAATGCCAGCACTGAGTGCAAACTGACGTAAGAAGGACGCTAAATGCGATTGGATATAAAATGCTGAAAATTAGGTACTTTCAAATATTCAGGGAAACTGTAAAAACTGTTTCGCAGTTTGACAAGCAAATTTTGCTTTGTCCACCGTGTAATATTCGACTTGTCAAAATCCGCTTGTCACGCATACACCTGATTCATGCCGAAACAGGCAAAATCAAAAAACTGATTTCTAAATTGCAGATAATTCATTTCACTTCTGATTTTCTGCAAAAGTACAAAGAAATAGAATTCAAACAAAATTTATCCGCATCGGAACGAAACACCATATTTGCTTTACCACGCAAAGAGCGGGTAATTTTTCATTAAGCCATTAACTTTTTCTTTGACAGAGTTGATTGTTGCCTCGTTTTCGTGGTTGGAAAGCACTGTGTCAATCAGTTCCACAATTTGCGGCATAAACTCCTCTTTTGCACCTCTTGTGGTAATTGCAGGCGTTCCAAAGCGCAAACCAGACGTTTGGAATGGCGAACGACTGTCAAAGGGCACCATATTTTTGTTTGTCGTAATGTCGGCAGCAACAAGTGCCTTCTCTGCGGCTTTTCCTGTGAGTTCGGAAAATTTTGAACGCAAGTCAAGCAACATACAATGATTGTCCGTTCCGCCGGAAATTATTTTGTAGCCCTTATCCACAAATGCCTGAGCCATAGCGGCAGCATTTTTCTTAACCTGAGCCTGATATGCAACATATTCGGGTTGCAGTGCCTCGTAGAAAGCAACTGCTTTGGCAGCAATCACGTGTTCGAGCGGTCCGCCCTGCACTCCGGGGAATACGGCGGAGTCCAAAATTGTCGACATCATTTTTATTTCACCCTTTGGGGTGGTTTTGCCCCAAGGGTTTGGAAAATCTTTGCCCATAAGTATAATGCCGCCTCTTGGACCTCTCAAAGTTTTGTGTGTTGTAGATGTAACCACGTGGGCGTATTTAACGGGATTTTCGAGCAGTTTTGCCGCAATTAGTCCCGCAGGATGAGCCATATCAACCATAAAAATTGCCCCGATTTGGTCTGCAACCCTGCGAATGCGGGCATAATCCCATTCACGACTGTAGGCAGACGCACCTGCAATAATCATTTTAGGACGCTCCGCAAGGGCAATCTGTTCAAGTTGGTCATAATCAACCCTTCCATCAGTTTCTTTTACATTGTATTCCAATGCTTTATAGTTCAATCCTGAAAAATTTACAGGCGAGCCGTGACTGAGGTGTCCTCCATGCGATAGATTAAGTCCCAAAAACTTGTCGCCTGCGTTGAGGCATGCCAAAAACACTGCCATATTAGCCTGCGCCCCCGAATGCGGCTGAACATTAGCCCATTCGGTTCTAAAAATTTCTTTCAAACGGTCGATGGCCAACTGCTCGCTTTGATCAACTACTTCACAACCACCGTAATAACGCTTCCCGGGGTAGCCTTCTGCGTACTTGTTGGTTAAAACACTGCCCATTGCTTGCATAACCTGCTCACTTACAAAGTTTTCAGAAGCGATAAGTTCAATTCCGTACAGTTGACGGTTGCGTTCCATTTCGATAATTTCGAAAATTCTGTTGTCTGTTGTCATATTGGTTTATTTTTATTTTTTTTCAAATACAAAATTACGATAAAAATATGAATTATAGCACAAAAAATATTTCGGCTAACACTTTCTTTTTTTTAAGAAGTTATCTGTGTGTAATAACTTCTTTAACCTCTTAACTTCTTTGAAAATATTGCCATCGGCACAAAACAGCAACGATTTATTTCGCAAAATCAACAGCACCTCAAAAAATAAATTTGCACAATCCAAAAATTATATCTACCTTTGCACCCCGATTTTGAACTTATGTGGATTTTTATTAACAATTAACTCAACATGTTACCTAACTCGCTATCTGCCATTAGTTATTCAGCAAATAAAAATGTTTTAACATTTTTTATGACTGAAATGTTTGGTAATATGGAAAATTTTGTTAAACACACACACACACACACACACACACACACACACACA
>JAITNR010000031.1 GCA_031290375.1 Prevotellaceae bacterium
AGCCTATAATACAAATTTTAGAAAAAAACTGACATCTCAAATCAACTGCAAAGGTAAAAAATAAATTGAAAAAATGCAAATAGTTTTTACAAAATAAAAAGGGGGGTGTTAAACTAAGACACAAAAAATAAATAATACCAAGGTGATATTAAAAATGGACTATATAAAAATTATGATAAAATGAGATTGCAGGTTAAGCCTCAATTACGCATTGCACTTGCGTCATTGCGAAGAATGAAGCAAGGCAGCGACATTTTATATCTTATTCATTTTGCATTGCTTATCATCATAAACCATAAGATTTCAAATTACAAAAATACCCCAACTTATAACAGTCGAACAGTAACAAAGAGGGATTTGTGCTTATTAAGTTGTCGACAATCAATTTTTTAAACAGTAAAAAAAGTTTGCCTGTTGCTTTATTTATTCTTATTTTTTTACAAAAAACAAACAGGGAAACAATTTTGGAAACTTCTTTGAGTTGAGGATATTTATTCGATTTATGTATTTTATAGAGTGTATTTAAGGCAATTTCTGTTTTTTGAATATATTTTTGGTTATCCTCTAAGCCATTGTTAATTACAGGGTTATCTATATATATAAATTTATAACCTGCATTATTTAGCATTAAACCGAAAATGGTATCTTCGTGTCCGTATTCCTTGATAGCCTCGTCAAATCGCACGTATTTGAAAATATTCCTGTATATCAGAAAATTAGGAGAAGTGAAAACTGAATATTTTTGACGAATTTTGAGATTTTTATCATTAAATTGCTCTTTTTCTTTGGAGTATTTG
Organism: Prevotellaceae bacterium; assembly: GCA_031290375.1. GTDB lineage: Bacteria > Bacteroidota > Bacteroidia > Bacteroidales > Paludibacteraceae > F0058. The sequence goes on from JAITNR010000031.1 coordinate 798, forward strand.
TACATCAATGAGCAGTTTTTGTCTGTATTTTCTCTGTAAATTGTTCTTCCTCCAAGCACAATACAATCTTTTTGGCAAAATTCCAAATATTTTTCTATAAAGTTGTTGTTGTAAATTTCCATATCACAATCCAAAAAGAGTAAATAATCGTATTTTGCATTGTCTGCCAATAGATTACGAATAGCGGCTCGTCCGATATTTTTGTCCAGTGCCTTATACTGTACAAATTGCAGATTTTCAACAGTTTGATTTTCATTTAAAAATTGAATGGAGCCATCTTCTATTGCAATTATCTCAAAATCAATTGCCGAAACAGACAACTGTCTGTGCAAATCATCAACAAGAGAAGTAATATCGAAGTTGTAAATGGGGATTAAAACGGATAACATCTATCTTAATAGTGAATAAATTATGAGTATTATTTTCAAGTTTAACATATTGAATGACTAAATCAGTTTATTTTCAATTACTTGACTAAGACTATCCGGTTTGATATTCAGGTCGAGACCTCCTTCGTGCGCGATGGAAATTTTGCCTGTCTCTTCTGACACTACAATAGCTACAGCGTCTGTTTTTTCGGTGATTCCAAGTGCTGCACGGTGTCTAAGCCCAAGACCTTTCGGGATTCCACGATTTCTTGAAATAGGCAGAATTGTTCCCGCAGACGTAATTCTGTTGTCCAAAATAATCATTGCCCCATCGTGCAAAGGACTGTTTTTAAAGAAAATATTCTCAATCAGCCGAGTATTTATTTCGGCATTGATGTATTCGCCAACATCTACATACTCTTGTAAATCAGCAATTTTACCAATAATTATCAATGCTCCTATTTTGTCTTTTGCCATGTTTATACAAGCCTCAGAAATTTTTTCTATTGGCATATTCACCTTTTGTTGATGTTTGCTAAGATGGAGTTTTTCGAGTAACCTCAAAAAATGTTTCCAATTTTCACGCGAGCCTATTCGAGAAAAAAATCTCCTTATTTCTGTCTGAAATATCACAATCAACGCGATTGCTCCAACATTGAAAATTGCGTCTAAAATGGTTCCGAGCAGTTCCATTTCAAATATTTTTGTTACTAAAAACCATATCAAAACAAAAATTATCAGTCCGATAAAAATATTTTTTACCCCAGTTCCCCTTGTCCACATATAGCATTGATACATCAATATCGCTACAAGTAGAACGTCAATTATATCCTTGATTTCAAAAGTAAAGTTCATTCTTTATGTTTTTAATCTTATACCTTTGGCAAAGGTACAAATTTTTATTTTGATAATTGAATTTTTTGTTATAATTTTGCGGTTGATATTTATAACTTATTAATTAATAAAATTTTATTAAAATGAAACATTTAAAAAGAACATTTATCTTGCTCGCTCTGACAGGCGCAGCATTGGTTGCGTGTAATACTAACCCGCCGCCCGACCCGCCCGACCCGCCACCACCGGAAGTATTAACAACGCTAAATGGTACCGAGTGGGCAACGGTAAAGTATTATTCCGACCCTGTTCCTGGCGATGATTTTTTGCCGTTTGACAGCATTATCATTGTTTTTTACAGAGAACTTAACGGTGATGCTTATAGAGAACGATGTCAAGCCAATCATCATACCGAGATTTATGACAGCACTTCTTCCGAAGAAGGCGGAACAACTTATTCCTTACCTCCTACCGTATCAGAATATTCATATATTTATGACTATTCATATGATTCAATAAGTCAGAGCGGGACAATTACAAACCTTGGTACTTATGTGCTGAATGAAACTGGCAAGTCCTTTACCATGACGTATACAGACGGTTCTACTGCTGCTATCTACAATCGTGTTAAGTAATTGGTATTGTTCAAATAAAAAAAAGAGCATTTCGTTTTAGAAATGCTCTTTTTTTTACAAATTTAAAAAGTTTTTTACATTTTCATAAATTTTTTCGGCGGTAAACCCTAATTTTTCGTCTAAAACAGGATAAGGTGCTGAAAATCCGAATGATTCCAATCCGAAAATTTTACCATTGTCTCCAACCAACCCGAGCAAATTTACAGGCAAGCCTGCCGTTAAACCAATTTTTTTTACAGATTTGGGTAAGATTTTAGTCTGATAGTCATCGCTTTGTGAACGAAACAACCCCTCCGAAGGCACCGAAACAAGTCTAACTTTCACCCTTTCGTATTTCAACAAAACCGCTGCATCAGCCAAAGAGGATACCTCCGAACCTGAGGCAACCAAGATTACATCGGGGTTTTCATCTTCAAAAACAATGTATGCCCCCTTGGTAACTTCACGTTTTGTAGTAGGCAAATCCTTGATATTCTGACGAGAAAGGATTATTGTCGAAGGGGTAGAAATATTTTCCATCATCAAACGATAGCAATCTGTGGCTTCATAAACATCGGCAGGGCGAAGTACGAGCATAGAAGGCTTGCCTGAATGATTTTTGAGTTTTTCCATTAAACGAATCTGAGCTTCCTGTTCTACAGGCTCGTGCGTTGGACCATCTTCGCCGACACGAAAAGCATCGTGCGAAAAGATGAATTTAACGGGCAATTCCATAAGAGCAGCCATTCGGATAGCGGGTTTCATATAGTCGGAAAAGACAAAAAATGTGGCACAAGCCGCAATTACGCCGCCGTGCAAAGTCATTCCAATTGCCAGACAAGCCATTGTAAGCTCGGAAACGCCCGCTTGCAGAAACGCACCCGAAAAATCGCCTTTTGCAAATGCTTTTGTCTGTTTGAGAAACCCGTCTGTTTTATCCGAATTGGACAAATCGGCAGAGGCAACTATCATATTATCAACATTTTTTGCAAGTTCAGCAAGCACTGTTGCCGAAGCGGTGCGTGTTGACTGATTTGGTTTCTGCACAATATTTTCCCAAGCAACTTTTGGAGAGTTTCCTTTGAAAAATCTCTTGAATTTTTCAGACGAAAGAGGATTCTGTTTCGCCCAATTATCAAAATGTTGCTCTCTAACTTTCATTAAATCAACTAATTCTATTTTTCTTTGAGCATAAATCTCTTTTGTTTGCTCAAAAAATTCAAATGGACTGTCGGGATTGCCTTTGAGATTTGTAACAGTGTTTCTGTAAGCATCGCCACCAAGTGGTGCTCCGTGTGTTTCACAATTATTTTCATAAGAAGAATTATCGGCTTTTCTTGCTCCTTTGCCCATTATTGTTTTGCCGACAATCAGAGTGGGGCGGGAGGCTTCTGCTTTTGCCTGTTTAAGTGCTTCGCGGATTTGTGTAACATCATTGCCATTGATTGTCAATACATTCCAGCCCCACGCTTTGTATTTTTCTGCTACATTTTCGCTTGTAACCTCTGAGGTTGTGGTTGAAAGCTGTATATCATTTGAATCATAGAACATTATCAGATTGTCCAAGCCGAGATGACCTGCAATTCTGCCTGCTCCTTGCGAAATTTCCTCTTGAACTCCGCCGTCAGAAATGTAGGCGTAGATTGTTTGATTGATAATTTCACCAAAACGTGCTTTTAAAAATTTAGCCGCAATAGCCGCACCTACGGCGTAAGTATGTCCTTGTCCCAAAGGACCTGAGGTATTTTCAACACCACGTTCAATGTCAATTTCGGGGTGTCCGGGAGTGGAACTTCCCCATTGACGAAACTCTTTGAGTTCGTCAAGCGAATATTTGCCCGCACAGGCAAGAACCGAATAGAGCATGGAAGACATGTGCCCTGGATCGAGAAAAAATCTGTCTCGCAGTTCCCAATGTGGATTTTCAGGATTATATTCCAAAAATTCGGAATAGAGCACATTTATAAAATCCGCGCCACCCATGGCACCACCCGGGTGTCCTGACTTCGCTTTTTCTACCATTGATGCAGCCAAAATTCTGATATTATCGGCAGCAATGTTGAGTTTTTCGATTGAATTCATATATTTTTTACTTACAGGTTACAAATAAATTTAGATTTTTGTTTTTTATAATGACTACTTAATGTTACACCTGAGATTCATATTTTTTTGCAAATTTAGGAAAAATATTTGTTTTGGGAAATAAAAATCTGATTTCTGTTTTGGTCTGTTCTTAACTTTATATCGTATACCTATGATTTACTGTTAGTTAAAGTCATTTAAGTTTCCTTTTCTGGCTAATTTTTTTTTTGATTTTGAACATGAATAGATTGAAGTATGTTAGTGATTTTTGTTAATAAAAACTATTTTTCTTATTTTTTTGGCAAACCAAAACCATTTTTCTTTTCTTTGTCGCCTCTCAATAGCACGCCTGACAATACCTATGTGCCGACAAGGGTAAAAATAACTGCAACAATTACAGGAACTTTTACCATAATTATCGTCCATAAAAATTTGTATTTCATATTCTCCATTTTTACCCGAATATTTTGATTTCCAAATATTCAGGCTAATTTCTTCTAATGATTTGATTTTGTTCATCTTGCTATTTCGGATTTTAATAATTGTATCAATGGTATTATTTTTTGCTTTCGCTCCAAGTCAGTGGTTTATAAATGTTTAAGTTTTGAAAATGAAAAACCGCAGACTTACTATCTGCGATTGAGGTCTTCAGCTACCTAATATGAACGACAAGTAAGCCCACGATAACCCGTGGGCATTTACTACCTATTCGTTCACATTATTGAAATTGCTGAAGTTTCAATCACAAGAATAAAGTGTTAAATGCAAAAAATAAAGTTGTCTGAAATTCAAAGATTGAATTTCCAAATGCAAAAGTAAACAAAGTTTTTTAATGCACAAACATTATTTTTTTCTTTTTTACATACAAAAAAACATTAAAGCGCATAATATATTGATATACAGCAATATATTTTTAGTTTTCAAGCTAAAAAGTTGTTTGTATTTTTCAAAAAAAGAATTTGAGCGAAAAAAAAATTTTGCCAAAACAAATAAAACTGATAACTTTGCAGAAAAAAGTCATTCAGTTTGTCGTATGAAAAATGTACAAACAATTCATACTTCGGGCGCAGTGATTAAATTTCACTAAATCAATAAAATACAGATAGATGAAAAAATATTGTTTGTTGGTATTGGCACTGTTGAATTTTGCGTTCGTTTTTTCGCAGGAAACTCAGATTAGGAGAAACGAAAACCATCTTTTTGATGAGGGCAAAGATCTTTTTACGCAGCAAAAATATGGTGCAGCACGCAGGGCTTTTGAGGGTTTCATTGCAAAGGAAAACTCATCTTCGGGCATATATGTTGAAGCTGTCTATTACCTCAACTGCATTGCATTTGAGCTCAAGGAAGACCGTTCGGCAGATATGCTTAAAGATTTTGTCAAGCAATATCCCTATTATCCAATGAATTACATGGTCAATTATATGCTTGGCATTATCTATTTTGAAAAGGGAAAACTCAAACAGGCAACTTCGTACCTCGAAAAAATAGAGCCTTCCGAACTGAACCGCAAAGACGTAAAAAACTATTACTTCGCCAATGGAGTGTGCCTTGTAGAGCAAAAAGAGTACCAGAAGGCGCGCACAAACTTTTTGAATGTCCAAAACTCCGAAGAATACGGCATTGATGCTGAATATTACGCAGCATATTGCGACTATTGTATGGGCAATTACGGTGCTGCTTTGAGGCGATTTGAGAATTGCAGGAATACCAAGTACGAAGAGGCGGCTTCCTACCACATTTTGCAGATTTATGACAGGACAGACAATCCTGCTCAAGCGGTGGCTCTCGGCAAAAGTCTTGTGGATAAATACCCCAAAAGTGAGAACAATACAGAGGTTTACAGAATTTTGGGTGAAGCGTCTTTTGAACAAAAAAACTATCAGGATGCCGTTAATTACCTGAAAAAGTACGAGGAGAGCACAGACAAAGTGATACGCGAAGATATGTATATGCTCGGAATGGCTCTGTATTACACGGGGAAATATGATGATGCCGTAAAATATCTGTCCAAAACCACCTCAAAGCAGGACACACTGGCAGAGAACGCATATTTTACCATCGGACAGGGTTATTTGAAACTGGACGACAAAAACAGAGCAAAAATGGCGTTTCAACAAGCCTCTTCTACCAATTTTGACAGCAAAATCAGAGAAGAGGCACTCTATAATTATGCTCTTCTCAGTTACGAAACAGGCTCTGTTTTTGGAGAAAGCATCAATGCGTTGAACAGTTTTTTAACGGAATTTCCAAATTCGGCACACAAAAATGACGCTCACAATCTGCTCGCATCGTCTTACATACAGGATAGAAACTACATTGCCGCCCTCAATTCAATTAATGAAATAAAAAATCCGAGCGCAAAAATGGTTCAGGCAAAGGAGTATATTTTGTTTCAACTTGGGGTTCAGGAATTTGACAGCAAGCAATATGCAAACGCCGAAAATTATTTTTCTCAGTCAATAAAACTCTATTCGCCACAGTCATTTTCGGCGCAGGCGTATCTCTGGAGAGGCGAAACCTGTTTCAGAGCAAAAAATTACGACAAATCACGTTCTGATTTAAAGATGTATCTTGCATCGAAACAGGCAAAAGAGCAGTCGGACATAGACAAAGCCAATTATACAGTGGGCTACAGTTATTTTAACGAAGAGCAGTTTGACAATGCACGTGAATGGTTTTTACGTTATACCCAGAACACAAACGACAAAAAATCACCAACTTACTACGATGCCTTGAACCGTATAGGCGACAGTTATTTCAATAGGCGCGATTTTGCATCTGCAATGAACAACTATTCAAAAGTGATTGAGGGTAATCCCAGACTTGCCGATTATTCCACCTATCAAGCAGGTATTATCAAGGGATTGCAAAAAAATTATCAGGGAAAAATTGCTGAGATGCAGAAATTGATAAAAAACTATCCTTCGAGCAATTTTGCTCCTAATGCCATGTATGAAATGGGACGGTCGTATGTGATGCAAAACAGGTATCAGGATGCAATTAATTCCTACAATGTAATTTTGTCAAAGTATCCCAAAAATTCGATTGCCCGCAAAGCCGCGCTGGAAACAGGCATACTCTACGAAAATATGGGGCAAAATCAGAATGCGATTACGGCGTATAAAAATGTTGTTGATACCTACCCCGGCAGTGAGCAGACAAATGTGGCAATGCAAAGTTTGCAAAGTTTGTATGTGGAAACCAATGATGTTGCCTCTTATGTGTCTTATAAACAATCACTTGGAGATAATATTGCCACTTCCCTGACAGTTTCGCAGGAGGACTCGCTCACGTTTATTGCTGCCGAAAAAATTTATGCCAAAGGCAGCTATTCAAAAGCAATTCCTTCATTGAAAAACTATACCGACAGATTTTGCAAAAATACATCTCTTAACTGTATCAACGCAAATTATTACCTTGCAGATAGTTACGACAACATCAAGGACACTGCAAATGCTTACCAACGCTACGATTATTTAACCAAAATCGAGGGCAACAGGTACATGGAACGGGCTCTGATACGTGCCGCCGACATTGTATATACTGAAAAAAACTACGAAAGAGCAGTGGAATATTTTACCCAACTCAAGCAAACTACCGGCAATGGGGAAGTTAAGGACAAGGCTCAACTAGGAATTTTGCGTTGCTATTATCAGGAGAAAAGCTACGAACAGGTAATAGATAATGCTACAATTGTACTGAAAAATTCGCCTGCCTTCGATGTGGAAAAAGAGGCAAGATACTGTCGTGCCAAATCGCTCATCGCACTTTATAACTGGGCTGATGCAGTGCAGGATTTGAACTATCTGTCGCAGGACGTAATTGCAGAAACGGGAGCAGAGGCAAGGTACCTGTTGGCACAACATTATTACAATCAAAACGATTATCAAAAATCGGAAGATGAGATTATGGATTTTATCGGCAAAAAGTCGCCATATCAATATTGGATTGCCCGCTCATTTGTCTTGCTTTCAGATGTTTACGTAGCGAAACAGGACTATTTTCAGGCAAAACAGTACCTTCTCAGTTTGCAGGAAAACTATCATCAAGACGATGACATAGCCTCAATGATTACCGATAGATTGACTCAAATCAATCAACACGAAAAAGAAGAAATATATTGATTATCAGGATAAATATCATACAGTAGTTATAACTAAAAAAAAAAATCAAATAACATATTGTCAATTTAAAATCCAAAACAATGAATCCTTTTTTGCACATTGTATATCCGTTTATCATTATTTTTGTTTCGTTCCTCTCCGGGCTGGTGTTGATGCCGTTTGTAATCAGGTTTGCAAGGGCGAAGAACCTTGTTGTCAGACCCAACAAACGCACTTCCCACATAGGCGAAGTACCAAATGTTGGAGGGCTAAATATCTTTATTGTACTGATGACGTTTTTTGTTATTTCTTTGATTTTCAAACAAATAAACCTGTTTTTTGTAATAGGCTTTTGCATAATATTCATAATCGGGTTTATAGATGACAGACTTGAACTTTCAGCCATCTGGAAACTGTTTGGTGAAACTTTTGGAGCATTCTTTTTGATTAAATTTGCAGACATAAGAATACTTTCTTTGGGGGGAATGTTCGGCATTTATGAATTGCCGCTTTGGGGTAGTTATTTGATTTCTTTTGCAGTGTTTATACTAATAGTCAATGCATTAAACCTTATTGATGGGGTTGATGGTTTAGCCTCAGGCTTGGGTATCGTTTATTCTGCATTTTTTGGTGTATGGTTCTATTCTTGGGGAAACGTATATATATCACTTATTTGCTTTGTTGCAATAGGAGCATTGCTTGTGTTTTTTCTTTATAATGTTTTTGGAGGCAGTAGAAGAAAAATTTTTATGGGCGATTCAGGTTCGCTTCCACTTGGTTATCTGATTACATTTTTCGTTTTCTCTGTGCATTTAAACAATATTGAATTTACTTATCCGTTGGCAACCTCCTTTATAGTATTGTTTATGCCCTTATTTGATATGCTAAGGGTGGCTTTCACAAGACTGGTAAACCACAACAACATTTTTCACCCTGACAAAAACCATATCCATCATTTGTTACTGAAACTTGGACTGTCGCACAAAAAAGTTTCAATGATACTGATTTTTGTTTCCTTGATTTTCGTCTTAATTGCTCTTTTAATGATGCACAAACACTACCTTACACAAATTTTATTTACCATCTTGACAGGAATAACTTTAAGTTATTTGCTTTGGCTACTGGTTGAAAAAAAACATTTTAACAGTAAGTAACGAATTACGATAATTTAACTATAATTAAAATAATTTCAATAAAATAATAAACAGGTCAAATATTAATATAATTCTTTGATATTAACAGAGTTATATCCTTATAATTCGCAAAATGTAACTTGAAGGTCAATTTTTTTTAATCACATAAAGTAAAAAATATATACCTTTGCAGGTTGAATTGAACCAAAAAACACTAAAAAGTAAGTATAAGTATTGTGTAATTATATAAAAAAGTATTGATTATGAGATTATTACAACAAAAATTGATAAAATTTGATGCCCCTCAAAAGGCAAAAGCAGCAGGCATATATCCCTATTTCAGACCTATTTCGAGCGAACAGAGTACGGAAGTTATAATTAACGGCAGAAAAATTCTGATGTTCGGTTCAAACGCCTATCTTGGGCTGACCAATCACCCCAAAGTAAAGGAAGCTGCTATCGCGGCTACAAGAAAGTATGGTACGGGAATGGCGGGCAGTCGCTTTTTGAATGGCACGCTCGATATTCACGAGGTACTCGAAAAGAGGCTTGCAAAGTTTGTAGGCAAAGAGGAGGCTATTATCTATTCCACTGGATTTCAGGTTAATGTTGGTGTTGTTTCGTGCCTTACAGGCAAAGATGACTATATTCTTTGGGACGAACTCGACCACGCCTCAATTATTGAAGGACACCGCCTGTCATTCTCCAATACATTGAAATTCAAGCATAACGATATGGAATCGCTTGAAAAAAAACTCGAATTTTGCAATCCTGACAAAATCAAACTCATCGTTGTAGATGGAGTGTTTTCCATGGAGGGAGATGTGTCAAACCTCAAAGAGATTGTGCGTTTGGCAAACAAATACAGTGCCAATATAATGGTTGATGAGGCTCATTCGCTCGGAGTATTCGGCAAATACGGGCAGGGCATCTGTCACGAACTCGGTTTGGCAGACGAAGTGGACTTGATTATGGGAACATTTAGCAAGTCGTTTGCATCTCTTGGCGGATTTATTGCAACTGACTCTGTTACAGCTAATTGGCTAAGGCACAACTCCCGTTCCTATATTTTCAGTGCTTCCCCTACTCCTGCTGCAATAGGTGCTGTCAATGCCGCTCTTGACATAATGGAGTCGGAACCCGAACGCATAGAACATCTGTGGAAAATCACAAAATACGCTTTGGAGGGCTTCCGTTCTCGCGGCTTTGAAATCGGACATACTTCCACGCCTATTATTCCGCTTTTTATCAGGGACGACCCAAAAACATTCGTAATTACCCATGAACTGTTTGAAAACGGCATTTTCGTCAATCCTGTGGTATCGCCCGCAGTTGCCCCGTCAGACACGCTAATCCGTTTCTCGCTTATGGCAACGCATACTTTTGATCAGGTTAATTACGCTTTAGACAAAATTACGGAGGCGTTCAAAAAATATGAAGTAATTTGATTGGTTAAGAGTTAAGAGAAATATTGCGTCATGGTTGTGAAAAATCAAAATATTAAAAAGGTTAATATTGCTGCATCTTCAGAAGATAATTCTTTTGAAGATGTGGCGAGTTTCATCAAGTTATGCGGCAATATTATTGTCTGTCAGGTCAATTATGCAATGGTAATTGCCTGTTATGAAACATGCAAACTCATTGTAGAAAAAGAGCAACAAAGTGCAAAACGTAACATATTGAACCTCAAAAAATATAATTTATAATTAAGATAATGTCAATACACATTCCCGAAGATAACCGAAAAGTAACTACCCACCGCCTTGTTGAGATGAAACAAAGAGGCGAAAAAATCACTATGCTCACTGCCTACGACTACACAATGGCGGGGGTTATTGATAGGGCAGGGGTAGATGTAATTCTTGTGGGCGATTCCGCCTCAAATGTTATGGCGGGCAACGTTACCACGTTGCCTATCACACTTGACCAGATGATTTATCACGGCAAATCGGTTATCAGAGCGGTGAAACGTGCTATGGTGGTGGTGGATATGCCGTTTGGCTCGTATCAGGGCAACTCAAAAGAAGCGGTGGCATCGGCTATCCGCATTATGAAGGAAACCCACGCCGATTGTATCAAACTTGAGGGCGGAAAAGAGGTAATCGAAAGTGTACAGCGGATTTTGTCCGCAGGCATTCCCATCATGGGACATTTGGGTTTGATGCCGCAGTCAATCAACAAATACGGCACTTACACCGTCAGGGCACAAGAAGATGAGGAGGCACAAAAATTGCTCGAAGATGTTCATCTGCTTGAACAGGCTGGCTGTTTTGCCATTGTTTTGGAAAAAATCCCTGCAAAACTGACCGGGCTGGTAGCTGCCGAATTGCAAATCCCCATCATCGGCATTGGTGCAGGACCAGCCGATGGACAGGTGCTTGTGCTGCACGATATGCTCGGTATGACACAGGACTTTTCGCCCCGTTTCCTGAGACGCTACGCCGATTTGAACTCTGCCATAACAGTGGCAGTACAAAACTACATCGAAGATGTGAAAAACAACAGTTTCCCAAATGAAAACGAACAGTATTGATTGTCTTAATGTTTCAGTATAATGATACAAGATACGGAAAAGACCTAAAGAATACATATATGGATTGTTAAAAAGACAGACTATCTAAACATCTGAAAGCCTTTATCTTTCTTATTTTATTAAATCAAGTAATCTATAATCTAAAAATCTAAAGTTATGAAGAAAATTACATTTTTAACCGTTTTGACAGTTTTTTCGGTGTCAATTTTTGCTCAACAAAAAGACACAACAGGATTTGTTTTTACAACAGTTAAGGAAAGCAAAATCACATCAATCAAAAATCAAAACCGATCGTCAACCTGCTGGGCTTTTTCGGGAATTGGTTTTTTGGAAGCCGAACTGCTGCGTTTGGGAAAAGGCGAACAGGACTTTTCCGAAATGTTTGTCGTAACCAATTCAATGCTCGATAGGGCAACCAACTATGTAAGGTTACACGGAGAATCGTCATTTTCACCCGGCGGCTGTTTTTATGACGTACTCTATTGTTGGAAGAACTATGGCATTGTACCTCAGACTGTTATGCCCGGTATAATGTATGGGGACACTTTACCCGTTCACAACGAAATAGACATTGTTGCCAAAGCCTACATTGATGCCGTTGCCAAAGGCAGTTTCTCAAAATTGACACCGAGCTGGAAAAACGGATTGGCAGGTGTCTATGCAGCATATCTCGGTGAAATTCCAAACAATTTCATTTTCAATGGCAAAAAATACACGCCCAAAAGTTATGCCGACAGTTTCGGCTTGAATATGGATGACTACCTTTCCTTTACTTCGTTTAGCCATCACCCTTTTCATACTACTTTTGCAGTAGAAGTACCTGACAATTGGCGTATGGGGCAATCGTACAATGTGCCGATTGACGAACTTTTAGCAATCATAGACAATGCTATTGATAACGGTTACACTGTGGCTTGGGCTTCGGATGTAAGTGAAACAGGTTTTACCAGAGGCGGTATTGCCGTAGTGCCCGATGCAGACAAGGGTGCAGAGATTACAGGCTCGGATATGGCACGCTGGACAGGGCTTTCGGTGCAGGACAAAAAGGCAGAACTCACATCGCGCCCCTTGCCTGAAATTGAGATTACACAGGAATTGAGGCAAAAAGCCTACGATAATTGGGAAACTACTGACGACCACGGAATGTTGATTTATGGCATCGCAAAAGACCAAAACGGCAGCCCCTACTATTTGGTAAAAAATTCTTGGGGGCTTGCAGGAAAATATAAGGGTATCTGGTACGCCTCAAAAGCATTTGTAGCGTACAAAACATTGAATATCATCGTCCATAAAAATTCTATTCCAAAAGATATTCAGAAAAAATTAGGGATAAAATGAGGGGTAGTGTCTTAAATTGTCAGAATTGGTTATTTCCATAAGTGCCTGTTTTGTAATAATACTGTTGTATATACATACCAATAACGTTGTCATGTATCTGTTCATTCTTTGAAAAACAAA
>JAITNR010000096.1 GCA_031290375.1 Prevotellaceae bacterium
GCGGTGAAATCCTTGGCGGCAGCTTCCGAAAAAATCACCATCACGGCTTCCAACAGCACAGGCTCTGTTTATACCCTTCTCAAAAAATCAGACAAGGGACAAAGCACGGTCGGAGCTTACGACCTGTCTTTCCTTACTTTGGGAGCTAACGACTATGTACAGCTTTACACGTTGAAAGAAAACACCGCTTTGGCAATCAACACTATCAACACCTACGAAGCTCAAATTCCTGTCGGAGTGCAAACTGCGTACAGCGGAACGGCAACTTTGAACTTCAAGGGAATGGATACATGGAACGCAAACATTGTCCTGATAGACAAACTGTTGAACAAGAAAATCGACCTCACGGGCAAAGCCTCCGTTGATTACAGCTTCGAGAGCGCAGGAAACACCGCAGACCGCTTTGTTATCGCCACTTCCAAAACACCTCTGGGCTTGGACGACATCACAGCCGCCAACGCAAAAGTGCAGACCTATGTACAAGACCGCATCATTCACGTAGTTTCTCCGGCAGACAATCCGGTGAAATCCGTAGAAGTTTACAACCTCAACGGCGCAGTGGTCAATGCCAAACAAGCGTTGCCGGCAGGCGTTTACGTAGTGAAAGTTGCCGCACAAAAAGGTACGGAAACCGTGAAAGTAATTGTGAAATAAAAAGAAAAAAAAATAGAAAGAATGAACAAAGAACTTTTAAATTTAGAAAATACGGATCTTTCCTACGAAGCTCCTTTCGCGGAGATAGTAGAGATAGAAGTAGAAGACGGATTTGCTCAGACCGGCGCTGAAGGAGATGGCCCAGGTAGTGGTTTGGAGTTGGGTGATGATTGGTAATAAATAGAAAAACCATAAACGAAGCCCGCAATAAAATTGCGGGCTTTTTTTGTAGTATGTCGGGCATACCTATACACTAACAGGGTGCAAGTCACAAGCGGTAGCCGAAATCTTAATTTAAATTAAAAAAAATGTTGCAGTTTAAAAAATTATTGTAGCTTTGCTGCTTCGCATAATATATAAAGAATATCCTAAAACAATATGAAAGTTCTGTTAAATTTCCATTTCAAAAAGTAAAAAGCGACCTTTATTTGCTAATTTGGAAAAAACAGAAAAAAACAATAGATAATAAATAAAATTTAACAATAAAAACTCAAGCATATTATGAACAAGATGAAAATATTAATCGCAGTCCTTTGCTGTATGGCGTTTGTAACCGTAAATGCGCAAAAAAGGATTAATTTGAACGACACAAGTTCGCCCGCGAAACTTTCGGTAAAAATGCAGGATATTCCCGAAAAATACCTTAAAGAAGCAAAAGCCGGAAGGATTTTCACTATTAACAAGGCTTTGCAAAGCGCGCAAAGCGTGAATGTGGGTGATATTGTTGATTTGCAACTTTTTGAAGACAAAAATTACACAGCAACCGTTCGCAACATTGTTACCGATGTGAACGGTACTTTGGCTCTTACGCTGAAATTGCCCGACTACCCGATGGGCTTTGCCATTATTACCACAAGTACAGAAGGCAAATCGCTTCTTACGGTGTCAATTCCCGAACTGGGTCAGAGTTTTGGAAGCAGATGCAGTGTTGATTCCAAGGCAAATTACCTGCTTGAAATTGACGAAAGCAAGATTGAACGTCCTCATTTAGAAAATGATGCTATAAAAATTCCTGAAGGAATAGAGATAATAGGAAATGAGAATGACAAAAAGGCAAAAAACATAGGTGAGCCGCTTAAAAGCGCTCAAGCATACAGCGTTCCTACCTATAACACCAATACAGACGATCCTGCCACAATCAGACTGTTAATTGTTTATACCCCTGCGGCGGCAGCCTCATCGTATGCTTATAATCGTGGTGGGATAAACAACGTTATTTCTTTAATGATTGCTTTGGGAAATACTTGTTTGAGCAATAGTCAAACAGGTATAACTTTGACGCTTGCTCATTCGGCGCAGGTAGATTATACCGAAAACAACAATATGGATGCTTCGCTCTATCGGTTGCAAAATCCTTACGACGGCTATATGGACAATGTGCACACTTTGCGCAAACAACACAAAGCCGCTTTAGTGCAACTGCTTACTACCGACAATGACGGCGGCGGTTTAGGTTATTTGCTTGCAAATACAGGAGGAAATTATAATTACGGTTTTTCGGTTTGTTGGGTAAACCAAGTAGCTGACGCTTATCCCGCTTCCGTGCATGAGTTGGGACACAATATGGGTTTGGGACACGGAGCGCAACATATCAAAAACAAAGCAACGGGGATTTTCTCTTATTCTTATGGCTGGCGTTGGACAGGAACATACAATAGTCCGTATGGTACAAACCAGTATGGCTCTGTAATGACTTATTGGACTGGAGAAAATTATTCAGATGGCATTGCTTGCTACAATGTTCCCTATTTTTCAAACCCAAATGTCAGTTATTTGGGAGGAGCCACAGGCGATGCCACGCAAGCCGATGCCGCCCGAAGTTTAAGAGAAATGAAACATGTAATTGCCTATTACAGCGAAAAATATGCGCTCTCGCCTGATGCCCCAACTAATATTATTGTTTCAAATCCAACAGAGCATGGCGCAACTTTTACTTGGGACGCTTGCGCTAATGCAACAGAATATAAAGTTTGCGTTCCCACAGGAGGCGGTGCTTATTCTTCTTATACTACCACAAACACAACTTATACTGTCAATGATAATGTTTGGTTTCCTTCGTCATGTACCGATTATGAATTTTTCATTATGGCAGTAAATGAATATGGTGGTGATGCCAGCAGTGCAACATTAACATTCAAAACAAAATGTGCTACCGACCCGACAGTTACAACAGAGGTAGCAAACAGTGTTACATATAATACGGCTACGCTTAATAAAACCGTAACTACGAATGGCGCAGCTATTACAGAACAAGGTTTTAAGTATAAAAAATCGTCTGAAAGTTCTTGGCAAACAAGTACTACCGATAATCTAACAGGGCTGACAGCCAATACACAATACAAATTCTATGCTTATGCGACAACGGAGTTGGGAACATTTAATGGAGCAATATTGACTTTTACAACAACAGAGTCGCCCACATTCGACGCCAAGCCGGCAGTAGGAAAATGGAAGTTAGTATCTGCGCCGTTTATTTCTTTCTCGTATAGCGATTTTTCTTTTAGCAATAGTCCGCGTGTTGTACTTAGAAACTTGACATCTACTGCTACCCAAGTGTCTTGGGTTACTGCTACAAATAGCGCCACCTATGCAGCAGGAGACGGATTTGCATATCAAGTAAGTCCTAAAGATGTA
>JAITNR010000106.1 GCA_031290375.1 Prevotellaceae bacterium
CCTGCCGACTTGCTCAATGGTGAAGCGATTGTTCTTTCTTTTTTCATCTCTCTTTTTTTTCGACAAAGGTAGTGGTTCTGAATTGACTGTGAAAGATGCACTTCCCCGAATGCTTACGCTGATAACTGTAAAGTATGGCACCAAGGCAACTGCATTGTTGATTTAGATTCAACTTTTGAGATTGATGCCGAAGTTAACCCTTTCGATGGTGAAGTTGAAGTAACCATTGACAATTCAGAAATTGATGAATACATTACCGACCAGGTAAGTTTCTCTGAAATATCATTGTTGAACGATAGAGTACTTTGGAGTAATAATATGTTAGGTGGCAGTGAAGGCTTTGAATACAAAGATATGTCTTTGTTTTACTGCAATGGTATATTGTCAAGAATCTATTTCAACCGTAATAATCCGTTGATTATGTTGGAATTTAATTCAAATCAGCAAGGCAAAATTGCAGATGTAGAAAATCCTTTAAGGAAAATTGCAGAAGAAATTCAAAATGCAAGAAAAAAAGAACAGATAAAATTGAGCGATGTTTATTTCGTATCCAACAGCCACCAGCGTTATGAAAACGGCATGCCTATTCATGGATTGCAATCAGGTTGCAAACGAGCAGTAAAAATCGAAGATAATATCAATGGAGGCGAGGGTTATACCGTGACCGTTTTCAATTTGGACGTAACCCATCCTGTGTGGGGAAATAATGTTCAGATGTCCCCTAAACCGATGAAAGTAATCCAACAGACCTCCGAAAAGATAATCCTTCGTGGTTTTGGTCACGACCAAATGGCTCTTGCGATGGGTGCGGGAGATGATGCTTCGTTTGCTCACTATGGGTTGAGTGTCTTTTTGAAAAACGGAGAGGTTGAAAAATGTATTTTACACATGCATGACAGAGGAATTGATATTGAATACTATAAATAACAAGAATATGGATGATACTTTTTCAAACATTAAGGACATGATAAAAGCAAATTTCCCTTTGCTTTATCTTACAACCTCTGAATATAGCAGGGTAACACAAAAAATCAGGACAATAGCATTTGGGCTTGATTATGACTTTCATACTTGGGACTGTGTGGACAGGTTGCAGACACACAAAAAAGACCAAAGCAACAAGTTGGATAAAGTAGAGAAACACATTAAGAATGATGAAACCAAAGGTTATTTAGAATTTTTGGAATACATTCGAAAGGTTTTGATTCGCGAGGGAGACGAAAAGCAAGAAATTTTTCTTGTCGAAGATTTTCACAAGTATTTTGATGATGAACAAGTTATCGTAAGTTTGAGGAAGCTATCGGTAGAATTGAAGTCGTGCAACAAACATTTAATTTTTCTTTCTCCCTTTAAGAAATTACCCGAAGAAATAGAAAAATATTTGACCGTAGTAAATATGCCTTTACCGGACAGAATGGATTTGCAAACACGACTGAAAGTCATTGCCGGTAAAGAAATGACTATCAATCCTGACCTTGAAAAATATATCATTGATTCAGCTCTCGGATTAACCGATACAGAGGCAGACTTGGCTTTTCGTTTGGCAAAAGAAAAAGTTGGGTTGGACAAAAAGGAAGCCATTCAGATAATTGCTAATGAAAAGGAACAGATTATCAAGAAAAGTGGTATTTTAGATTATTTTCAAGTCAATATGGATTTGGAAAAGAGCGTTGGCGGTTTGGATAATCTGAAAATTTGGCTCAAACAACGCAGTAAGTCTTTTGAACGTAAAGCAAAAGATTTCGGATTGAAAGAGCCAAAGGGATACTCTTGCTTGGCGTTCCCGGTTGCGGTAAAAGTTTGACTGCAAAATGCGTAGCAACTGAATGGAAACAGCCTCTTTTACGTCTTGATATAGGCAAAGTTTTTCAGGCAGAAGTCGGTAGCAGTGAAAACAATATACGACAAGCGATAGCAACAGCCGAAGCCGTTGCGCCCTGCGTTTTGTGGATTGATGAAATTGAAAAAGGTTTGAGTGTTGGAGGTGGAGAAAAAGATGGAGGTACAAATTCCAGAGTATTTTCTACAATTCTCACATGGATGCAGGAAAAAACAAAGCCGGTATTCGTTGTAGCAACAGCCAACAATATTAGCGATTTACCGCCTGAATTGTTGCGAAAAGGGAGATTTGACGAGATTTTCTTTGTTGATTTGCCAACCACAGAGGAAAGAGCAAATATTTTCAAAATTCATTTAGGCAAATACGGACAAACTTCGATTACAGATTTTGCATGTCTTGCC
The DNA here is from genome assembly GCA_031290375.1 of Prevotellaceae bacterium. Taxonomy (GTDB): domain Bacteria; phylum Bacteroidota; class Bacteroidia; order Bacteroidales; family Paludibacteraceae; genus F0058. Next base: position 2,242 of record JAITNR010000106.1, read on the forward strand.
AAAGAGTCGAAGTTCTTTAATGGTGCTGAAATAGAAGAATGTGTTAAGGAAGCCATGTTTTTATCTTATGTCGAAAATTCCGACAATAAACAAATTTCATTAGAACATATTAAACAGGCTATTAAACAAATAGTTCCATTATCTCAAACAATGAAAATCAAAATTGACGGTTTGCGTGAATGGGCTTCTACTCGTGCGCGTCTTGCAAGCAAGAAAAGCAATGATGAAGAAATTGTTGATACTGTTTCTACTGATAATGAGCAGAAGCCTATCAAGAAAACTAAAAGAGAAAAGGTAGAGGATATTTTTTAATCCTCTTTGGGAACAATTTGGGAACAATTCCAAAAATCAAAAAGCCTAACTGACTGAAAATCAATTAGGCTTTTTCTTCTAAAGTACCCAGAGCCGGGGGTGAGATAGTAAATTTTAGCTGAAATATAACTATCTGAACTCCTGCTATAAGTATATTTAATTAATTGTATATTAAATATATAAATATACTATTTCATTTAATTCAATTGAAAATAATTGAAATAAATTTAGGATGTATGGGAACAATTTGGGAACAATTTTGTATCTTTGCAGCGAACAAAAAATCAATTGGTTATGAAAGTTTCAGCATTTTTACGAAAGACAGCAAAGAAAAATGACACCGACAGTCAAGCTACCATCTACTTCCGGTTGAGGGACAACGGGAAAGACTATAAAGTTGCCAGCGAATTGACTATCAATCCAAATCACTGGAGTCCTGAAAAACAGGGATATAAAGACCGGGTAGCATTAATCAGCGATGAAAAGAAAATCAAACTGAATGATGAAATCCAGACTGTTATTTCTCTCATTACCAACAACTACAATGAAAATGTCGATGCCGAATGGTTGGATGAGATGATAGACCGCTACCACCATCCAAACAAATATAAGACAGAAGAACAAATTGCCTTGGAAAGCAAACCGACCTTTCAACAGCTTTTGGATGAGTTTCTTATCAAACACAAACTATCGGAGGTTAGGAAGAAGAATTTCAAAGTGATTTGCCGGGCTATGATGCGCTATGAACTTTTCGTTCGAGCGACCAAACGCGGGCAAAAGGCTTTTGCTCTGGACATTGATGCTGTTACTTCTGATACTTTGCATGATATGTAGGACTTCTTTGAGAACGAACATCTCTATTTCGAGAAGTATTCGGCACTGTATGAAACTATTCCCGAAAAACGAGCGCCTAAACCGCGGGGCAAGAACACGCTGATTGATTGCTTTTGCCGTATCCGCACTTTCTTTTTATGGTGCCATGAAAAGAAAAAAACGACCAACAGACCGTTCGATGAGTTCCGGATTGATGAATGCACTTATGGAACACCGGTTTATATCACGCTTCAGGAACGCGACCAATTGTTTGAGAAGGATTTATCTGAGTTTCCTGAGATTGAAATACAGCGAGATGTTTTTGTTTTTCAAAGTCTTATCGGTTGCCGTGTCGGGGATTTCTACCGAATGACCAAGCGAAATGTTATCAATAATGCCATTGAATATATTCCCCGAAAGACCAAAGAGGGCAATCCGATAACCGTCCGCGTTCCATTGAATGAAAAGGCAAAGGGCATTTTAGAGAAATACAAAAACGGTGAGGATAACCGCCTTTTGCCATTTACCTACGAGCAAAGCTACAATGAAGCTATCAAAGAAGCGTTCAAGTTGGCGGGGATTGATAGAATCGTAACTATCCTTGACCCGCTCACCAATGAAGAAGTAAAGAAACCGTTGTACGAGGTAGCAAGCAGCCACATGGCACGGCGAACGTTTATTGGCAACATATATAAGAAAGTGAAAGACCCGAATTTGGTTGGCGCTTTGAGCGGGCACAAGGAAGGGAGTAAGGCTTTCAACCGTTATCGGGAGATTGATGAGGATATGAAGAAAGAATTGGTGAATTTGTTGGATTAACAAAAATTGTTGTATCTTTGCAATCGAAATCTTGTCACAAATATTTACTAAATTTGTGACAGAAAATAAGAGAATAAATGGATTTAAATACTGACATACAGATACTTGATAAAATAAAAAAAGCGAGGAGGGGTGCGCTTTTTTTTGCTGAAAATTTCACTTCTTTTGGCAAACCTGATGCAGTACGGCAAGCATTGAAAAGATTGGTTGCCAAAGGTGAGATAGACCGCATTGCTACAGGTATTTATGTACGCCCCAGAGTAGATAAGATTGCAGGAAAATCAATGCCTACTATTGAAGAGATTGCTAAAGCCATAGCCAAACGCGATAGAGCACGAGTTGTTCCGACAGGTAGCTATGCCATGAATAAATTGGGACTTTCCACACAAGTACCTATGAACATCGTTTATCTAACAGACGGAGCAGCACGAACGATTAAAGTCCGAAAATTTACAATTAAATTCAAAAAAACAACCCCAAAAAACGTTAGTGCGGTTGGCGAAATCAGTAAATTGGTTATTCAGGCATTACGGACTATCGGAAAAGATTTTGTAACAGAAGACGAGATTAAAAAGATACATAGAGTTTTGCAACACGAAAAGCCTACCCGATTGGAACACGATATTCGATTGGCGCCTTCATGGATTCGGGAAATTATGAAACAATCATTAAAACAGAAAGATGATGAATGATAGTGCGTTAATAGAATGGCTTAAATTGTCCGTTTCGGAAAAATCCAAAATTTTCAATGATGTTTCAGAAGAACGTGGCTTGCCTTTTGCCTCAATCGAAAAGGATTGGTGGGTAACAAAAACCCTATCCCTTATTTTCTCTATGACTTGTGCAGATAGCCTAATTTTTAAAGGTGGCACCTCATTGAGTAAGGCATGGAATATCATTGAGCGTTTTTCTGAAGATATAGATTTAGTTTTAGACAGGGATTCATTGGGTTTTGCCGGTAATTTGAGCAATAGACAAATTCATAAATTGCGTTATGCTTCCTACGAGTTTCTAACTACCCAATTTACACCGGAACTTGATGCAAAATTCAAGGAGGCAGGTTTTACCGATGTTATTGTCAAACCTCAAGACGTTATCAATCACGACCAAGACCCGCTTATTGTAGAAATTTATTATCCAAAACTGAATGAAATAGACACTTATTTGCGCCCCGGCGTTTTAGTGGAAATTGGCAGCCGTTCATTGAAAGAGCCTAATTCGTTGAGAAATATACAAACAATGGTAGGGGAAATGTTCAATAACAAACCTTTTGCCGACAAAGCCATTTCCATTCCCGTGGTTAATCCTGAGCGTACATTTTTAGAAAAAGTATTTTTGCTACACGAGGAATATCAGCGACCACCCGAAAAAATGCGAGTGGTGCGATTGAGCCGACATTTGTACGACATTGAAAAGCTGTCAAAAACACTGTTTTTTGAAAAAGCATTATCAAACAAAGAATTATACTATACTATTGTTGAACACCGCAATAAATTTTCACATTTACAGGGAGTTGATTACACTAAACACAGTCCTGAATTTATAAAAATCATACCGCCTGCTCATGTACTACCACTTTGGGAAAAAGATTATCATGAAATGGCTGAAAATATGATTTACGGTGATAAATTGACTTTTGGCAAACTAATAAAAGAATTAAAAATAATACAAGCATCTATCAATGATACAAAATTTTAAAATAAATTTGCAGGAAAGATAATAATTAATTAGTTCAATATATGAAAACGAAACATGGATTAAGCGGATTGTATTTCCGACAAAAAAATACAGAAACAGGGAAAATTGAGCCTGTAGTATTTGAAGATATGGAGTTGGAAGAGCAAAAAAAGGTATTGGATAATGCTCCTAATAAAGTTGAATATTACAAGGGTATGATTCAAACACTTGCCGATGCATTATATCGAATAGGTGAAGAAATGAATATTTATTCTACAATGGAAAAAAACGAGGAAGATTAGCGTATAGTTATTATTTGGTAACTTATGGGACAACAAGAATACGACAACTTCAAGCAAAGTCTGAAAGACTGGATGGACACCCACCCGGAAGAATACGACTATTTTGAGGCTGAAATGAACGGACAGGATGCTTTGGGGTATCAAAAGATTCTTCACAAGGCGATTAAACTTGTCCCTCAGTATCGAAAAGCGCTTCTGAAGAAAGCCAATCAGGGAATGTTCAGCGACATATCCGATATTGAAGAACTATTTGTCGATAATAAGTTAGCACAATCTTTAATAGACGAATTGGCGAACGCCGACAAAGATACGTTTGTCCCTGCTATGTTGTCATGGCTCTATTTCGGGCAGAGCTTTGAGCGTATGGTAGAGATAGGCGAGGAACTAAGAAAACAATCGGATGCCGGTTATCTTAAAAAATTTGCCATTGCCTCAACTATCAATATGCTTATATCGAAATCTATCAAATTGGGATTACGAACAAAAGCGAATTGGGAAGAACATCGGAAGCTGATGCAAATGGTCGATAGCGACAACGCTGTGGATTGGGCGATTGACAATGCAACTCCCAATGAAAAGAAAAAAGTCGGCAGAAAAAAGACCGATAAGTCATTGACGGAGATGTTTTCCTACAGGGTGAAAGACAATGAGTTTCTATTGAATAAGATTGAAGAATACCTGCAAACCAAACATACCGACCAAGATTTGGCACTATTAAAAATTGCTCTGGAAGAATTGAGATATATTGAATCAATAGAAATCAAACCTTTCCGAGATGCTTTGGCTCAACAATACGGAGGTAAAATTGTGGGAGAACGAGGTATTCAGAAGGCATACAGGGAATTAAATAGTTTCATAGAAGGCAGAGGAACGTTTGTCAAAGATTTCGGAAAAGACCGTGAGGTCATTGACGGGATAAAGGC
>JAITNR010000126.1 GCA_031290375.1 Prevotellaceae bacterium
CAAGCGTGATGCCTACGAACAGGAACAAATGAAGCAAAAGCAAGCCGAACGGATGCGTTCGCTGGAGGACTTTACCGCCATGATGGGCGACGAAACCGTAAAACCGTCCGATGATTTGATTTTGTTGGACGATGAGCCGCAAACGGTAAAAACGTCTTCCGGAGGCGCTTCGCAAAACCGCTCTCCATCGACCATTCAAAACTCGGCAAGAGCCTATCAGGACATCAACAGGACACTCGGCAATTTCTACGAAAGCCCGAAAAATGACCCTGAAAAGGAACAACTCAAACAGGAATTGGATGAGTTAAAAATGCGTATGGACGAAAGCGAAAACCGCAAAAAAACAGCGAATGAGCAACTTGTTCTAATGGAAAAGTCCCTGCAAATGGCGTCCAAATACATGCCGGCAACCGCCGTGTCAAACGCTGAACCTGCAACCGTTCCGGCAAACACGAATGTTTCCGGCAAAACGGCGGTTGTGCCGGTCAGTCTTGCCCATACGCAAACGGTATCTGCTCTCAATCAAAATATCAGCGATGCGGATTTTATAGAAGCGTTCAGCCGTCCGCGCAACATGGGATTTATCACCGCCAATGCGGAAGCGACAAGTGTTGTCAAAAACACGATAATAGCCTGTGTGCACGGCGACCAAACCATTTTGAACGGTCAGGGCGTCCGTTTGCGACTTATGGAGCATATACGGGTGGGCAAAACGCTGATACCGCGTAATACGCTTGTTTCGGGTACAGCAAAGATTCAGGGCGAACGGCTTGATATTACAATCAACTCGGTAGAGTTTGGCGGACAAATTTTGCCTGTGGAACTGACCGTTTACGACCTTGATGGACAGCGCGGTATTTTTATTCCCAACCTTCAGGAATTGAGCGCGGCAAAGGAGATTGTCGCCAATATGGGAACGTCTGCCGGCACAAGCATCAATCTTTCCAACGATGCCGGAGAACAATTCGCTGCCGACATGGGGCGCAACCTGATACAGGGTGTTTCGCAGTTTGCAGCGAAAAAACTTCGTGAGGTAAAAGTACATCTCAAGTCCGGCTACAAATTTTATCTTGTTTCGGAAGAACTCCTGAAACAGAAAAATAATCAGATGCTGGCAAATAATCAATAAATAATTAATAATCACCACTAAAATCCAAATTAAAATGAAACAGATTTTTTTAATGCTTGCAATCATCGCAAGCGTAGTCAGTGCAAACGCGCAGGAACAACCTTCAACAGGGGATTTATTTAACGGCTTAACTCGTCCGCTCACTTTCAACAGGATGATACCGCCTTATGCCTTGGAAGTCACTTTTTCCAAAACGGTACACATTATTTTTCCGACATCTGTCCGGTATGTTGATTTAGGCTCGATTGATTTGCTCGCAGCCAAAGCGGATGGCGCGGAAAACGTTCTCCGCGTGAAAGCGGCTACACAGGGATTCCGAAAGGAAAGTAACCTTTCCGTAATTACCGAAGACGGCAGTTATTACACGTTTAACGTGAAATATGCAGATGAGCCTGTCAAACTTTCAGTGGAAATGTCGGACTTCTTGCATGGTTGGAACGCCGAAAACAAGCCGGGTAATGAATTGCCTGTCTTGCTCTCCGACCTTGGACAGGAATCGCCCTTCTTAGTCCGGCTCATCATGGAAACGGTACACAAAAACAACCACACGAAGATTAAGCATATCGGAAGTAAGAACTTCGGAGTATCATATCTTCTGAAAGGGGTTTACTCCCACAACGATTTGTTGTTCTTTCATCTGGCGCTTAAAAACACAACTACCGTATCGTTCGATGTAGAATATCTTGTTTTTAAAATTGTGGATAAGAAAGTTGCCAAACGAACGGCTATTCAGGAACAGGTAATTATCCCCTTGCGAAGTTATAATCAACTGACAACCGTTGCAGGGGGTAAGGAAGAACGGACAGTATTTACCTTGCCGAAATTCACCATCCCGAACGATAAGCAATTGGTTATCGAACTGACGGAAAAAGACGGCGGACGAAACCAAACGCTGACGGTAGAGAACGCCGATTTGATACGTGCGGAAGAAATCAATAACCTTCAAGTACAAATAAAATGAAGCGGATACACATTATATTAATGGCGTTATGCCTCGCTTTCACGAGCAGGGCATACGCTCAACGATACCTGCCCGGAATGTGCGGATTGCAATTTACCGCAGGAACAACCCAAAATGGTTTTCATTCAGGTATTGCCTTTTCAAGTTACAACAAACATGCCGACAGATGGGTATTTGGCGCAGAATATCTCGAAAAGCAACATCCGTATAAGGATACGAATATCCCGCAGTCGCTTTTTACCGTCGATGCGGGGTATTATCTGAAATTCCTCTCCGACCCGAGCAAAACGTTCTTTCTTTCGTTGGGCGCTTCGGCGATGGCTGGATACGAAACTATTAATTGGAATGACAAAGTTTTGTCTGACGGTGCGACAATCAATAACGGCGATGCGTTTCTATATGGTGGGGCTTTGACCCTCGAATTGGAAACTTATCTGACCAACCGGATTGTTTTGCTCGTCAATGCTCGTGAACGGCTGCTGATGGGGTCTTCCGTCGAGAGATTCCATACACAGTTTGGTTTGGGATTAAAATTCATAATAAATTAATACACATGAAAATGAAACGATTTGCAAGTTATATTTTATATACGCTATTGCTCGCTGCAATAGTTTGCGCCTGTAGTGACCGGCTTGATATTAATCCGGTTTACGGCTTTGATTTACTCACTATGCCAATACCCAAAAAGATTGTTGAAAATGAAACGGTAGAAATTCGCTGCCAGTTGACCAAAGAGGGCGATTACTCCGGAACAGCGTTTTTTATCCGCTACTTTCAGCCTGACGGCAAAGGCGAACTGCGTTTGGACGACGGCACGCTGCTCACGCCAAACGACCTTTTTCCGTTGACAAAGGACGTTTTCCGTTTATACTATACCTCGCGCTGCACCGACCAGCAAACGATTGATGTGTATATTGAGGATAGTTTTAAGCAGGTGGTGCAAAAGACGCTAAGTTTCAGTAATGAAAACGAGGAGAAATAATAATGAATGTACTTACCGACAGGGAAAAATGGGATATTCAGAAGATTGAGGGAAGCAGGGATTATTATCCCTCGCTTCCCGAACATCGCAAAACGGCAGCCGTGTCATTGGCTGCCGTTTCCGCCTGCGGTTACAATCTGGAGTACGTGCCGGAAAGCATAATCAGCAGGGAAACATGCAGGGTAGCCCTCCAATCAAAGGATGTGGATTGTACCGTTTTACCGCATATTCCTTTCTCGGATATTCAAAGGGATGGCATACAGAGATTTTCCGGCAGCACTCCGGCATTTGTGTTGTACAGTTTTATGGACATAACCGATGCGAAAACGGCAAAAGAAGCCGTCAAAGCGGATGCCTATTGCCTGCAATTCATCCCCGACAAACTGCTGACGGCAGACCTCTGTAAAACGGCTCTGCAAAGTCCCAATGCGGACAAAAAGATATTGAAGTTTGTTTCGGAGCGTTTTCCCGCCATGCAAACAGCGGAACGGACACAGCACAATGCAAACAATAAATTGAAAATGTGACGAATGACGGACGGTTTATTATACCGTCCGTTTCGTTTTTTATCCCAAAGTGTAATTTAATTTTTAGAAAAATCTATTGGAATATATTGATTTCCCTCATGGGAATCATACAACGAATATTTTTCCACTAATTCATCTAATAATCCGGGAGGTAAGTGCAGGTATGCGGCAAAAGCCGGATAATCGTGCATGCCGAAACCAATCATGATGCCGTCTTCTTCATCTTCGTGGTCAAGCATGAAAACAAAGTAATTATATTTATCGTTGGCATCCATATTAAACAGGATTTCCTCATAGGACAAATTCAGTGGAGGATTTACGCCTTCAGGCAGCAGCCCGTGGTATTTGGCATCCGTCCAACCTTGTTGCCGGTAGGTGGAATACAATTCCCGAAGTTGAGCCGTGGACAAGTGTTTGATGGAATAAAAACGTTCTACCATATTTTTATGAATTGTTTTCTCTAATAATAATGTCGTTATCCTCTTTATCTACGTCAGGATTCAACATTGCCTTTTCCTTACGCCGTTGCTCCTTTGCCTCTTTTTTCCGCTCTCTCTTCGCTTTTTCATCCGCTTTTGCGTCCTTGATGGATTTTACGACGGTCGGCTCTGCCTTTTTAAAACGCTTGAAATAAATTTCTTCAATGAATTGAGGCAGAGGCGCTTTCCATGTTTCCTGCTTGTGGTTGTCTATTTTCCCCAATTTGTCGGGATTCAAGCCCAATTCACGAGCCATCTGGACGTGTTTGTCCGATAGCATGTGCCGTTTCTGGGCTGCCTGCCACTTTTCCAATTTGACATTCGTATTCATTTCTTTTTTATTCTCGAAGCAAAGGTAATACAAATTCATGAAAGAGAAACCATTGAAATAAAATGCGTACCTTTGCAGCAATATTGATAATGTAAAGCTATGGCAACAATTTTAAAAGCAAACCAAAGAGAATTTAAAGAAGACCCAAACAAAATAGATGGATTCAGATTATTCTCAGATGTTTCAAGGATAAAAAGAGGGATAAATCCTCACCATTTAAACTTTGATTTACAACAATTAAATCCGGGTCAATATTGTTCTGCATATCATTTTCACAGATATGCAGAAGAGTTATTTATGATAATCTCCGGCTCTGCAACATTAAGAACGCCTCTTGGATTGAACGTTGTTGATAGTGGTGATTTTATATTCTTTGAGATGGGCGAAACGGGAGCGCATCAGTTATATAATCATACAATTGAACCTTGCGTTTATTTGGACGTAAGAACGTTTATCGGATATAAACAGATTTGATAATTATTTATGGACGAAAACATCAGAACATTTGATTTTAAAACTTTGCCGATTGAGATAGAGATTAAAGATTTGGAGTTTGTCAGGGAATTGCCGAAACTGTTTGGGCAAGCCCACAAAGCAAATTTTTATCAAATCGTATGGATTACTGAGGGGGAAGCCAAATTTTATATTGATTTTCGGAATATAACTATCAAAGCGAATGAAGTATTAATCATATCGTCCGGTCAGGTTTTCGTGTTCGATACTCAATCCGATTACTCCGGCAAAATAATTCTGTTTACAAGTAACTTTTTCACCATAACCGAACTTGATTCCAATTTTTTGCATACATCCAAAATTATTAATCCGATTAACCTCAATCAAATAGTCCCCATTTGTCCGCAACTTATGGAAAATCTGACCACACTATTGGAGGAATGTTTAAAATATCCTGTTGATGGTTTTCAAAAAGGAATAGCCCAAAGTTTGCTTCGGGTAATTTTGCTCGAAACGGAAAGGCAACTTTCCACATCTTGTCCTCTGATAATTAACAATACAGGAAGAAAATTTTGTAATGCTGTTGAACGACATTTTAAAGAAAGCAGGAACACGGAATATTACGTCAATCTGTTAGGAATAAATGAAAAGACGTTATCCAAAGAGGTTAAGGTACTCTCCGGGAAAACGCCCAAAGTTTATATTGATTCACGTATCATACTTGAAGCCAAACGATTGTTGTCATACAGCGCACTATCAGTAAAGGAAATTGGTTTTGAACTCGGTTTTGACGAACCTACCAACTTCAATAAATATTTCCGTAAACACACAGGCGCAACTCCCATACAATTTCGAGAATCTATTTGATAGATGACGGAGATTTACCATTAACAGACGAATATGTATCACTGTCGCCATCCCAAAGCGCTGTACCTTTGCATTATTAATTTATAAACATTTTAAAAAGCATAGAAATGACAAAAATTGTATTAATAGGAGCAAGCGGATTTGTAGGGTCTGCTATCCTGAACGAAGCATTGAACAGGGATATTCAAGTGACAGCGGTTGTCCGTAACCCTGAAAACATCAAAATTTCAAGTCCCAACTTGAAAATCGTTAAGGCTGATGTGTCGTCAGCCGACACCGTAGGAGCGTTTGCCAAAGGGGTTGATGCCGTTATCAGCGCATACAATCCGGGATGGACAAATCCAAACATCTACGAAGAAACATTAAAAACGTATCCTGCTATTCTCGAAGGAGTAAAAAAAGCAGGAGTAAAACGCTTGTTAATCGTTGGTGGTGCAGGAACATTGTTTGTTGCACCCGGACTTCGCGTTGTTGATTCAGGCGGTATTCCGCAGGAAATTATGGGTGGTGTAAAATCACTTGGTGAGTTTTATCTCAATACCCTTATGGATGAAAAGGACATTGATTGGGTATTTTTATCTCCCGCAGGAAGTTTAGAATCGGGCGAATGTACAGGCAATTATCGGCTTGGTAAAGATGACTTAATCGTAAACGACAAAGGCGAAAGCAAAATATCGGTGCAAGATTATGCCAAAGCGATGGTCGATGAGTTAAAAATGCCTGTTCATCACAAAGAGCGTTTTACAATAGGTTATTAATCTTTAGCGCTTATCTGTTTGCACGATTTTGCCAATGTTGAGAATCAAAATTTGGCGAAACGATTGAAATAAAAATAATTGCGTACCTTTGCATCCGAATTTATAAATTATAGGATGATGATTACGAAAAAGAAAGACAAGGTTAGCCTGTACATCAAAGCTAACCGCAAAGGAAGTCGAGAGGCAGAATTAGCGCTCTCTACAGGGTGGGCTTCCAAAACAAAAGTCCACAAAAACAAGAAAAAGTATGACAGGAAAGACCGGAATTGGCAAAACGATTCCGGTCTTTCTTCATTTAAACGTGCTCTCTTGCTTCTGGTTAAATCTGCTGTTGTAAACTCTTTTGTTCTCAAATTGATAAGTTTGTAAATCAGTCCCCAACGGCTGTCTGTAATGTCATACACTACATAACGGTCGTCTTGGTATCCGTTCATTTGGATAAACTGATTTATCCCTACTGTTTGTTTCGCCGTATCATACGTTTTGTTTGCGAATAATAAATGTACCTGTGACATAATTGCAAGAATTAAAATATTAATAATGAAATAATTATAATCAGAATAATGATTGAAACGACTGTAAAAACAGATGCTAAAACCAAATGAAAGAGCCTTAAAACAAGCCTCAAAACTTTGTAACCGAGATACATCCCGATAACAGCGGAGAAAGACACACCAAAGGCATGTATCAACCCCACAACAGCCACTAACCCAAGCAATCCCAACCCAATTTTATGATGATTCCAGAGGAGGGAGTTTTTTTGTTTTCTTATTTTTTCTTCGTTTCGCA
>JAITNR010000170.1 GCA_031290375.1 Prevotellaceae bacterium
CCTGCCAAAACGTCAAAAGACACACAAACAATATATCAAGCAATGAAAAAACACCGAAGTTTAGTGCCTTATCAATTACTCGAAAATTAAAAAGTGTAGTGGCTCACTGTTTTGGTAAGTCATTGAGTAATAGTGCTTTGTGATTTTTGACCGTCGAAGTCAGGAGTTATTCAATTACTCAATCCACAGGTTTCACCTGCGGTTATTCACATAACGCCCTATCGGGCTAAATAAACACTATTCAACTCGAGATAGGCATTGTTCATTATTCATTATTTTGTCCTACGTACAGCATTTTTCAACCCGTAATTAGCATTATTTATTTTTGTTGCAATGCGAGTTAAGCTCATTGGTAACGAGCAGCCCGACAGACACATCAATTCATTCGTTTGATGTGAAGAGTAAAGCTGCCGTGTACCGAACGGTACGCACAGTGGTTGAGATGCCGAAAAAACGAAAGCAGGAAGAAAACTTTTGTTTTCCTCCTGCTCGATTCAATCTAATTTTACACTTAAACCAAGTCCTCTCAGTTCGTGTAGAAGAACATTAAACGATTCGGGCAATCCCGGACGCGGCATCATGTCACCCTTGACGATAGCCTCGTATGTTTTTGCTCTGCCATTAACGTCATCAGACTTGACTGTAAGAATTTCCTGCAAGATGTTTGAAGCCCCAAATGCCTCCAGCGCCCAAACCTCCATCTCTCCAAATCTCTGTCCTCCAAACTGAGCCTTACCTCCAAGCGGTTGTTGAGTAATCAACGAATAAGGTCCAATAGAACGGGCGTGCATCTTGTCATCAACCATGTGTCCGAGTTTGAGCATATAGATAATACCCACAGTTGCCGGCTGGTCGAAGCGTTCGCCTGTACCACCGTCATACAGGTATGTTTTCCCATATTGAGGAATACCTGCCTTTTCGGTGTATGAGTTCAAGTCGTCCAAGACAGCTCCGTCAAAAATTGGAGTAGCAAACTTAATACCAAGTTCCTTACCTGCCCAGGCAAGAACAGTTTCAAAAATTTGTCCAAGGTTCATACGCGAAGGCACTCCGAGCGGGTTAAGTACAATATCTACAGGAGTTCCGTCTGCCAGGAAAGGCATATCCTCCTGCCTGACAATCTTTGAAACTATACCCTTATTTCCGTGTCGTCCTGCCATTTTGTCGCCTACGCGGATTTTACGCTTTTTGGCAACATAAACCTTTGCAAGTTGAATAATGCCCGAAGGAAGTTCGTCCCCTATTGTGAGATTAAAACTCTTTCTCTTCAATTCGGCATCATACTCTTTGTATTTGCGGAGGTAATTTACAACTATTTCCCTGATTTGAGTGTTCTTTTTTTCGTCTGTTGTCCAACGATTCAGCTGAACAGTTGTATAATCAATATCAGCGAAAATCTTTTGAGTAAATTTAGTTCCTTTCGGAACAACGTCTGTTCCAAGAATATCCTTTACACCTTGAGAAGTTTTTCCTGTGGTGGCAATTATCAGTTTTTCGACAAGTTGTTTTTTAATAACATTAACTTTTTTGTTAAATTCCTCTTTAAGCGTTTCCAATTCAACTTTTTCGTTGACTTTTGTTTTTTTATTCTTAATGGCTTTTGAATACAAATCTCTTCCGATAATAACTCCACTGAGTGAAGGTGAAGCCTTTAGTGATGCGTCTTTTACATCGCCTGCCTTGTCTCCGAATATTGCACGAAGCAGTTTTTCTTCGGGTGTTGGGTCTGTTTCCCCTTTCGGAGTGATTTTACCAATCATAATATCGCCCGGAGTAACATGAGCACCGATACGAATGATACCGTTTTCATCGAGATGTCTGGTTGCCTCTTCGGATATGTTTGGAATATCTGAGGTAAGTTCTTCCATACCACGCTTGGTTTCGCGCACTTCAAGCGAATATTCGCTAACGTGAACAGAGGTGAAAACATCTTCACGCACGACCCTTTCGTTAATAACAATAGCGTCTTCGTAGTTATATCCTTTCCACGGCATAAATGCAACTTTGAGGTTGCGTCCCAAGGCAAGTTCGCCGTCTTGTGTGGCAAATCCTTCAGTAAGCATCTGTCCCTTAACCACAACGTCGCCTTTTTTCACTATCGGACGCAGGTCAATTGTGGTATCCTGATTTGTTCTCTGGAATTTTGGCAATCTATATTCTCTTGTTGCATCAATAAAGCTTACAAATTTTTCTTCTTCGGTCTGCTCATATTTGACTCTGATAGTTCTGGCATCAACAAACTCAATCCTGCCTTTGCCTTCTGCCATAATCTGCGTGCGAGAATCTCTAATCACTTGCCCTTCAATACCCGTGCCTACTATTGGTGCTTCCGGTCTGAGTAGCGGAACAGCCTGACGCATCATGTTAGAACCCATAAGGGCACGGTTTGCATCGTCGTGTTCAAGAAATGGAATAAGAGCGGCAGCCAGAGATGCTATTTGCTGTGGTGAAACATCCATCAAATCAACCCTTTCAGGTGCAATTAACGGATAATCAGCATCTTGACGAGATTTTACCTTGTCTCTTATAAAACCTCCGTTATCATTGAGCGGAGCATTACCCTGAGCAATATATTTACCCTCTTCTTCTTCTGCTGTCAAGTAGATTATGTGTTCGGTGTCCGTATCAACAACGCCATTCTCGACCTTTCTGTAAGGAGTTTCGATAAAACCCAAATTATCTATTTTTGCAAAAACGCAAAGAGAAGATATAAGTCCGATGTTTGGACCTTCAGGTGTTTCTATCGGGCAAAGACGTCCATAGTGAGTGTAATGCACGTCTCGCACCTCAAATCCTGCTCTGTCTCTTGACAATCCTCCCGGTCCGAGTGCCGACAGACGTCTTTTGTGAGTGATTTCAGCAAGCGGATTTTGCTGGTCCATGAATTGAGAAAGGGCATTTGTGCCGAAATACGTGTTAATTACCGATGAAATTGTCTTTGCATTAATCAAATCAATAGGTGTAAATACCTCATTATCACGCACATTCATTCTTTCCCTGATTGTTCTTGACATACGAGACAAACCTACACCAAACTGACTGTAGAGTTGTTCTCCCACAGTTCTTACCCGTCTGTTGCTCAAATGGTCAATATCATCAACAATAACCTTTCCGTTTATAAGCTCAATTAGATATTTAAGTATCTCAATGATGTCTTCTTTGGTTAAAACACGCACCGTATCGGGTATGGTCAAACCCAATTTTCTGTTTATTCTGTAACGTCCTACATCTCCCAAGTCATAGCGTTTTTCCGAAAAGAAAAGATTGTTTACAAGTTCGCGGGCAGAAGCATCATCGGCAGGCTCTGAATTTCTCAGTTGCCTGTAAATATGAACGCACGCCTCTCTTTCGGTGTTTGACGGGTCTTTCTGCAAAGTATTGTAAATTATGGAGTAGTCATTTTGTGTGTTATCGTCTCTGTGAATAAGAATAGACTGAGCACCAGAATCCACAATTAACTGAATATGACGGGGTTCAAGTACGGTTTCACGTTCGATAAGTACTTCGGTACGCTCTACTGTAACTACCTCACCTGTTGCATCATCGACAAAATCTTCTATCCACGGCTTTACAACGCGTGCAGCCAAGGTTTTGCCCATATATTTTTTGAGATTTGTTTTGTTTGCCTTTACCTCTTCTGCCAAGCCAAAAGTTTCGAAAATATCCTTGTCCGTTTCAAAACCGATTGCTCTAAGCAGAGTTGTTACGGGTAATTTTTTCTTTCTGTCGATGTACGCATACATTACGTTATTGATATCGGTAGCAAATTCAATCCACGAACCGCGGAAAGGAATAATTCTTGCCGAAAACAGAACAGTATTGTTTGTATGCACAGACGAGCCGAAAAATACGCCCGGCGAGCGATGCAATTGCGAAACAACAACCCTCTCTGCACCATTAATCACAAATGTTCCTCTTTCCGTCATATACGGAATAGGTCCAAGATATACATCCTGAACTACTGTTGCAAAATCCTCGTGGTCTGGGTCTGTACAATAAAGTTTCAACTTTGCCTTTAGTGGAACACTGTAAGTTAAACCGCGATATAGACACTCCTCTATGGTATATCTTGGAGGGTCGATAAAATAGTCAAGAAATTCCAATACGAAATTGTTTCGTGTATCGGAAATCGGGAAATTTTCGGAAAAAACCCTGTACATTCCCTCGTTCTTCCTTTTTTCTGTTGGGGTATCGAGTTGGAAGAAATCTCGAAATGATTGTAATTGCACCTCTAAAAAATCGGGATAGGGAAACTGATTTTTAGTAGTAGCAAAACTAATTCTCTTATTTTCAGTGTTTAATGACATTTTTATAGATAATAAATTGAACTTGTAACCATTACGGAAAAAAGGTTTAGAGTTCCGCACCACACGGAACCTAAACCAACATTGCCTGAATACTCAGGATAGCCTATTTCAGTTCAACCTCGGCACCAGCCTCAGTTAGCTGTTTTTGAAGCCCTTCGGCTTCCTCTTTTGATACGCCTTCCTTAATTTTTGAAGGAGCAGCATCAACTATATCTTTGGCTTCTTTCAGTCCAAGACCTGTAAGTTCCTTAACCAATTTTACGACTGCGAGTTTGCTTGCACCCGGCGATTTGAGGAGAACGTCAAAAGATGTTTTTTCTTCAACCTCAGCAGCAACAGCTGCACCAGCACCAACGGCGACAGCAACGGCTGCAGCAGCGGGCTCAATTCCATACTCGTTTTTTAAAATGTCGGCTAACTCATTAACTTCTTTAACTGTAAGATTAACCAATTGTTCTGCAAAAGCTTTTAAATCTGCCATATTATAAATTTTTGTTTGTTTGTATTTTTTTAAATGAAATAAATGAATAATTACCTCTCCGAAAGAGTTTTAACAATACCGGAAAGTTTGTTGCCCCCCGATTGGAGAGCAGAGATAACGTTCTTAGCAGGCGATTGCAACAAGCCAATGATGTCGCCCACAAGTTCGTTTTTACTCTTGATTGCAACAAGCACATCAAGTTGATTAGCACCTACATAAAAACATTCTTCAACATAAGCGGCTTTAAGAACAGGCTTCGTAACCTCTTTGCCCCTACCTACAAAGTCCCTGATAAGTTTTGCAGGAGCATTTCCGGTATTGGAAAGGAGAATTGCGGTATTCTGTTTTAAAGCATCACCAAAATTGGAATGGTCTATGCCAACGTTTTCGAGAGCCTTCCTGAGCAACGTGTTTTTTACAACGAGCATTTTGATGTCCTGTGCAGAACATTTGCGGCGTAAATTGCCGACCTGTACTGCGCTCAACCCTTGTGCTTCGGTCAAGTAAAAATTGTTGTATGCTTTTAAAGTTTGCTCTATCTGTGAAATAATCAGGCTTTTATCTTCCTTTTTCATAACTACTTTTTCTTTTTTGCTAAAATAATAATTAATTTTCGTCTATGGAACGGGGCTCAATCTTGATACCCGGACTCATTGTTGATGAAAGATAAATGCTTTTCACATACGTTCCTTTTGCCGTAGTAGGTTTGAGTTTCATGATTGTTGCCATAAATTCGCGGGTATTCTCCACAATTTTATTTTCATCAAAAGAAACTTTACCGATAGAAGTATGAACTATACCATATTTATCAACCTTGAAGTCAATTTTACCTTGTTTGACTTCGGCAACTGCCTTACCGACTTCCATCGTAACAGTACCACTTTTGGGGTTGGGCATAAGTCCACGCGGTCCGAGAACACGTCCCAGAGCACCTATTTTACCCATTATTGCAGGCATTGTGATAATTACATCAATGTCTGTCCAACCTCCCTTGATTTTTTCGATATATTCATCCAACCCAACATAGTCTGCACCGGCAGCCTTTGCCTCTGCTTCCTTGTCGGGCGTACATAATGCAAGAACCTTAACAGTTTTGCCTGTCCCATGAGGTAACGACACCACGCCACGAACCATCTGGTTCGCTTTTCTGGGGTCAACACCCAAACGTACATCAATGTCCACAGATGGATCAAATTTGGCAAATGTAATTTCCTTTACCAATTTTGCTGCCTCTTTGAGAGTATAGGCTTTCCCTGCTTCAATTTTTTCGTACGCTGCCTTCTGATTTTTTGTAAGTTTGCTCATTTTTTAATTGAAGTTTTAATTAATTAGGGGTTTCCCCTTTAACTGTGATACCCATACTCCTCGCAGTACCTGCTACCATTTTCATGGCAGCCTCTGCTGTGAAACAATTCAAGTCGGACATTTTGTCGGTTGCAATGCCTTTCACCTGTTCCCAGGTAACTTCAGCCACTTTCTTGCGATTGGGTTCGGCAGAGCCGCTTTTTACATTCGTAAGCTCAAGCAACTGAATTGCAACCGGAGGATTTTTTACAATAAATGTAAAACTCTTGTCCGCATAGTACGTAATAACAACAGGTAGCACTTTGCCTGCCTTTTCCTGAGTTCTGGCATTGAACTGCTTGCAGAAATCCATAATATTCAACCCCTTTGAACCTAAAGCCGGACCAACCGGAGGTGAAGGATTTGCTGCGCCACCTTTTATTTGCAATTTTATAAATCCTGCGATTTCTTTTGCCATAAATACTGATTATTTGTTATTAACACTTTTTGAGAAATTTAAAGGTGCGTAACCACATCACTCTTTCTCCACCTGCATAAACCCAAGCTCCAAAGGAGTTTTTCTTCCGAATATCTTTACCATCACCCTGAGACGTTTTTTCTCGTTATTTACCTCTTCTATTTCACCGGAAAAACCACTGAAAGGTCCTACTATGACCTTCACCGTTTCTCCAATAAGGTAAGGTACGAGAAGTTCGCCCTCTGCTTCTTCGTACAAGTCAACCGTCCCAAGAAGACGACTTACTTCGGAAGAGCGAAGAGGTGTGGGAAGATAATTACCCGGTTTTTCGAGCACTCCCAAGAAACCGATAACATTAGGAACATTGCGTAAATAGCCCGAAACTTCTCTTGTGAGCGTTACCTCTACCAAAACATAGCCCGGTAGAAATGCGCGCTCCTTGATTACTTTTTTGCCATTACGTACGACATAAACCCTTTCGGTCGGTATAACTACCTGAGAAACATACTGACGCAGATTCGGATTTTTTTCCAATTCTATATCAATATACTCCTTAACGCTCTTTTCTTTGCCGCTCATAGCGCGCAAAACGTACCACTTGTGAGTTGTCTCAGACATTAATTCTACCTCCTGTTAAGATTATATACCGTAAACAAATTTCATAATGTTCTCAAAACTGATGTCCATCAACCAAACAACCAGAGCAATTAGAAGGGAAGCAATTAATACTACTACTGCGCTGCTGGTCAATTCCTGCCTTGTGGGCCAAGATGTCTTGTGCACAAGCTCGGTATAACACTCTTTAATGTAGTTTATGAATTTCATACAGGTATTTCTATTTTTATTCTCTTATAAATAAAGTTTGCAAAGGTAATACTTTTTTTTGAATTATGCAATTTTTTTTTGAGACAGGTAAAAAAAAGGCTAAATCTTTTTTTTAGGTGCCAAGTGCTGTTCAAAGTTAGGCACAAAAAATAAAGGGCACTTCTAAAAATTAACTTACTGTAAATCAATAAAATATGTATTGCCAAAAATAATCTCGGAAGCAGTGTTATTTTGTTGCAAAAAAATGCTGTTAATATTTTGATAATTAAATAATTATGTGTATATTTGCAGCATAATTTTAAAATAATAGATGCAAGTTTTGTAGAAGTTCCACAATGTTAAAAAGCAAAAATATTACTCCGAAAATTATAGAAAAAGCGTTCAAAAACAAGCCATTAACAGATGAGCAAAAGGAAAATAACAGGCTCAAATCGAGGGCACGCAGCCGTGTGGAACATATTTTATGGGTTTATAACAAATTCAATGGGCGATTTTTTTATGCGGTCGATTGGTTTTCAGCGGATTAAAGGACGTATCGGACTGATAAATTTGGTCTATAACATGCGTCGTTACGAACAGATAGTCCGCCTGCAACTTTTGCCGATTAAATATTAAATTATGTTAAATTTAATTTTATAAAACACTGATAGATAGATAGATAGATAGATAGATAGATAGATAGATAGATAGA
>JAITNR010000171.1 GCA_031290375.1 Prevotellaceae bacterium
CGGTCGATTGGTTTTCAGCGGATTAAAGGACGTATCGGGCTGATAAATTTGGTCTATAACATGTGTCGTTACGAACAGATAGTCCGCCTGCAACTTTTGCCGATTAAATATTAAATTATGTTAAATTTAATTTTATAAAACACTGATAGATAGATAGAATTTACAAATAAAGTGAAAAAAAATATTGTTTTTCTCATTTTATTGATTTAACTTTGCATTGATTTTTCGGTGGAGTTTTTATTGGGGCTTCGGCTCTGTATGAAAATGAATTATTAGAAGTCCCCATAAGTCTGTCATACAAAGTTATTTTCGTCATTGTGGTATTTATAAATTTTACGTAACATTGAATATTTTTTGTAATTTATTTATTTTTACCGATAAAAAACCGCTCTTTTTTAAAAAAGAGCGGTTTTTTCAACTCAACATTCACTACATCCTACAACACTTCAATTTTTGTAGTATTAACCGTTTCGCCTTTTTTATTGACGATTTTAACTACATACAAACCATTGGAGAAATTGCCGACAGTAACGGTGTTGCTGCCTGCCGAAATATGCTTTGACTGTGATTGAAGCAGCTTTCCATCAGCACCATAGATATTTATCTGTGAAAGCCCTTCAATATCCGTATTTGACAGAACATTGAAATAGTTCTCTTTCACAACAGTAGGCATAATTGAGAGCGAACTGTTGTAAAGATTATTCTCAGCACCTTTCAAGAAATATTTGCTCGCCAAATCATAAACTGGAATGCCGTTTTCTGAGTAATGAACAGCCTCAAGCGAAGAGAGGTCAGTTACATAGAAGTCGTTTGGTTGCGAAGAAGCCAAAAGAATACGGTTGTCTTTTAGTACAGCAGCACCATTTACGGTAAATTGTTCAGGCAAATTGGTGATTTGTCCAACATAATGAGCCGTAACTGTCTGCATATCAATCTTAATAATATGCCTGAAAGCTGTAAGCACATAGATGTCACCCTGAGCATCTGCTATCATATCGCCCCCATAGCAGGCTCTTTCGTCCGAAATTTGTGAACAAATGGCACTAAATCCATTAACTTCGCCCAAAGAAACAACATAGTTGTTCTGAGAATCAATCCTTAGCAATTCGCTGCCGATGTTATTCAGGGCATAAATATTGCCGTCGGGTGTGGTTGTCATACGTGCAAAAAGGAGTTTTTCGTTCCATTTGTCATTTACCACTTCGTTGTTCTGAAAGGTAACAACTTCGCCGTTTTCATACTTGAAAATATTAGTTCCAAGCATTGACATACACACCAGATTGTCGTTTTTATCCACTGCCATTGCGGCAACATAGTTAGTTGAACCATAGTCGCAGGTGCAATCAGCCTTTTGGGACTTGGTAACAACATTTGTACTGTTCAGGGACATCTGCGTAAAGGGGATAATATTTGAAAAATTTCCCTTGATGTCAAGAACTTTGATTTTATCAAAACTGATGTAATTAACGTCGCTTTTCCCAGCCACTACATACACCTCACTGTCCTGTGCGAACAATGCCACGCTGCCCATTAATGCAGCAATAGAAATAAACAATTTTTTCATATACGATACAGGTTAAAAGTTAAACTTAAATTTTATGCAAATGTATATTTTTTCTCAAACAAAAACAACTTTTTTGTGATTATTTAACTAAAAAAAATAATTACGCCCATCCTATTTTGCGTAATTCACGGCTCTGGTTTCACGTATAACAGTGATTTTCACTTGTCCGGGGTATGTCATTTCATCCTGAATTTTTTTTGCAATGTCGTACGACAGTCGTTCTACCGCTGTGTCATCAACCTTGTCAGCTCCTACAATTACACGCAACTCTCTGCCTGCCTGAATGGCATAGGTCTTTACTACACCCTCGTAACTCATTGCCAGGGTTTCCAAGTCGTTCAAACGCTTGATATATGCTTCAACAATCTCGCGTCTTGCACCGGGACGGGCACCTGAAATGGCATCACACACCTGAACCACGGGGGCAAGCAGTGTTGTCATTTCCATTTCGTCGTGGTGAGCACCTATTGCATTACAAATATCGGGTTTTTCCTTGTATTTTTCGGCAATATTCATTCCAAGAATAGCGTGTGGCAGTTCGGGCTGGTCGTCAGGCACTTTGCCGATGTCGTGCAATAGTCCTGCCCGTTTTGCCTTTTGTGGATTTAACCCAAGTTCCGAAGCCATGATAGCGCATAGATTTGCTGTCTCACGCGAGTGTTGCAGCAGGTTCTGCCCGTATGATGAGCGATATTTCATTTTACCGACTATACGAATCAGTTCCGGGTGCAACCCATGAACTCCCAAGTCTATAACAGTGCGTTTGCCAACTTCAACTATCTCTTCTTCAATCTGTTTGCGTGTTTTTGCAACAACTTCCTCAATTCGTGCAGGATGAATTCTTCCGTCAAGCACAAGCTGGTGCAGCGACAGACGTGCAATTTCACGTCTTACAGGATCGAAACCTGAAAGCACAATTGCCTCAGGGGTGTCATCCACAATAAATTCAATGCCTGTTGCAGCCTCCAAAGCACGTATATTTCTACCCTCACGACCGATAATGCGTCCTTTTATGTCGTCCGATTCTATGTTAAAAACGGTAATGGAATTTTCGATGGCGGTTTCGGTAGCGACCCTCTGAATAGTCTGAACTATAATACGTTTTGCCTCTTTGTTGGCACTCATTTTTGCTTCCTCCATCATTTCCGAAACATAAGCCATAGCCTCTGTTTTGGTTTCGTCTTTGATACTTTCTAAAAGTTGAGACTTGGCTTGTGTTACTGACAGCCCGGAAATTGTTGACAGTTTTTCAACCTCTTGAATTTTTAGTTTTTCCAGTTCCTTTTTTTTTGCATCAACCAAAATCATTTGATTATTCAGATTTTCTCTTATTACAGTGATTTCGTTACCCCTCTTTTGTAGTTCCTGATTTTTCTGGTTAAGGCTTTGTTCCTTCTGCTGAATGCTTTGCTCCTTTTGGCGATGACGGCTTTCTGTCTGCTGAAATCTTTGGTTTTTTTCTGCAATTTCTTTTTCGTATTCAGCCTTTAAATTGATAAATTTCTCTTTTACTTCAAGCATTTTGCTCTTTTTGAGTGTTTCTGCTTCCCCCTTGGCTCTGTTGAGTATCTGATTCCCTTTCTGTTTGTTTATCAGAAAACTTACTATCCAACCTACTGCTCCTCCGCAAACTAATGCGATTGAAATAAACATAAATGTCATTTTCATTATACTTTATATTGTTAATTTTTATTTAAATACTAAAATTTTTCATATCTGTCAATTTAATCGTTATCTATCCAAAACAAAAAGCCTGCAATCAATCCTCTCTCAGTTTCATACACAATTTGCAATTTTTAAGATTACACAAGCCTCTCCTGCTTTAGAGAATAACGTCAAAGGCATTCTTTACGGGAAATTGACTTTATGCCTGACATTAATCAACCATATCCCCTATTTCCTTATCAACTATAGCCTTTATGTCTTCCAATAACTCTGTGTTGTCCAGAGATTTAGCGTATCTCATAAAACAAACTGCCATATCATACGCCGCCATTGCAATAATTGTATTTCTTTGCAAATTGGCGAATTTATGTTCGTAGTGTTCAAGTTTCTTGTTCAATACCTGTTCCGCTATACGATAACTCTCCTCTTCTTCTCCCCTAATTGCTATCCGAAAATTATTTCCGGCTACCTTTATGTTTATTGTCAACAAATCGTACGTTTCCATAGTTTTAGGTGTTATTCGTTAAGCATCACCAAGCATTTGTCAATATCAGCTATCATGGAACTGAGCCGCTGATACGCTTTCTTCTTGTCTTCTTCCGACTGTCCAAAAGCCTTAGCCAGCTTCAATTGCTGATAGTTATTCTGCAAATCTTCACAGTTCGAGTGCATTTCAGAAAATTGCTTTTGAAGTTGTTTATATTTTTTATCCAACTCAATATTATCTTCTTTAAGTGCCTTGATTTTTACAATGATAGAATTTGTTTGTCCGTCCATAAACAAAGTGCAAAGTTTATGCAAAAGTACAAATTTATATTGTGATTTCAAAATATTTATTAAAAAAAAACAGCGACAAACTTTATCCGCGAAAAAACCGAACCATATTTGCATACGGCTTGATATATGTAAAGAAATTTATGTTGAAATTACTCGCTATATCACCAAGATAAAACGGTTATAAAGAGTTGAATTTCATTGTCTGAGCAAAAGAAACAGGATTGTCAAATGCACAATTATACCAAAGTGATATTAAAAATGGACTGTATAAAAATCATGATAAAATGAGATTGAGGGTCATACACTAAAGGGCACAAGCACCTGCAATGACGTGAGTAACTTTGTATAGCGGACTTATTTTATTTGGGTATCAGCTACACGTAACAAGAAAATTATTAACTTTGCAGGGATTATTGAAATTTAAAAACAAAAATAGAAAAATGTTTGATTTGGCAATTATAGGTGGTGGACCTGCGGGTTATACAGCTGCGGAAAGGGCAGCACATTTGGGTTTGAGCGTGGTTTTATTTGAGAAATCGGCTATGGGTGGTGTGTGTTTAAACGAGGGATGTATTCCTACTAAAACACTGTTGTACAGTGCAAAAACATATTACAACACTCTTCACGCGGAAAAGTATGGCGTCTCTGCTGAAAATGTAGGGTTTGACTACTCAAAAATTGTTTCCCGCAAAAATAAGATAGTGCGAAAACTTAATGCAGGTATCAGGGCAAAAATGACGGCAAACTCTATCAAGGTTGTTGTTGCAAGTGCCTCAGTTACAGAGTATTCAGAAGATAAAATCACTGTTTGTTGTAATGAAGAGAAATTTGAAGCAAGACATCTTTTGCTTTGCAACGGCTCGCAAGTTTCGATTCCGCCAATCAAGGGTGTGGATACTGCTGAATTTATCACAAGCAGGGAAGCATTGGAATTGAAAGAAGTGCCGCAGTCGATGGTGATTGTGGGCGGAGGCGTAATTGGAATGGAGTTTGCAGGACTTTTTAGCACGTTTGGCACGAAAATTTTTGTTGTGGAAATGGCATCTGAAATACTGCCGCCAGTCGATTCTGAGATAGCATCGGCTTTGAGAGCAGATTATACAAAAAAGGGAGTAGAATTTTATCTTTCGGCAAAAGTAACCGAAATTCATAATAACAAAGTCGTTTTAATTGATAGTGAGGGCAACGAAAAATCTATTGAAGCCGAAAAAATACTCTTGTGCGTTGGTCGTCGTCCCTCGCTGGAAGGGCTTGAGTTGTTGGATTTAAAAAAGTTCGGAAATGGCTTGGATGTTGATTGCAGGATGTGTACCTCCTTGAAGAATGTCTATGCTGCGGGTGACGTCACAGCCTATTCCATGCTTGCGCACACCGCTGTACGTGAGGCTGAGGTTGCTGTAAGTAACATTGTGGGGCAGGAGGACGAGATGCATTATAACGCTGTTCCTGCCGTAGTTTATACCAACCCTGAGGTTGCAGGTACAGGCAAAACCGAAGACGAATTGAAAGCTGAAAACAAGGCTTATTCCGTTAAAAAATTACCTATGACTTTTTCAGGGCGTTTTGTGGCTGAAAATGAAGGTGGCAATGGTTTGTGCAAATTGATTTTTGACGAAAAAAACGTGATTGTCGGTGCTCATCTGATAGGCAATCCTGCATCTGAATTGATAGTTACGGCAACGTTGGCTATCGAACAAAAACTTGATATAGAGCAATTTAAAAAAATGATTTTCCCTCATCCATCTGTCGGCGAAATTTTTAAGGAAACAATGTTTGAATAATTGACTGGGGAGTTTTTTTATCATTTGTTGTTGATACTGTCAAGCAGTTGTATCGCTTTTATTATGGTTTCATCTATATCGGTCAGACTTGTGTTTCGTTTCTGTTCAACATAAATATCAGGCTCAATGCCATATTCCATGTTTATGCCTTGTGGTGCTGTAAGTCTTCTCAAAAGGGTATTGCAAAATCCAACCGTTTGGCAGTGTTACGCATGTTATGGGACCGCCTCCGCCGCCTGTACGTTCTCCAATCAACACACTGTTCGGCAAATCGTTCATTACAAAGGCAAAAAGATTTGCGGCACTGTATGTGTATCTACCAGTAAGTATTACAACAGGAACAGTGTTTGCTATAAAGGCTTTTCCTTTCTGTTCATACGATTTTGGTTCGGAAAAATCGCCATGTCCTTTGCCGTTTTTATATGAGGTGTACAGTAAGGTCTTTTCTCCCGCATAAAAAAGTGATGCTGTATTGTACATGTAATTAAAATAGCCGCCTCCATTGTTTCTAATATCAAGAATTATTCCCTCTGTAAAATCCATATCTTTAAGGTAAAACGAAATATCAAAAAAAACATTTTCATCACGGATAGAAAAAGAATGAATTACACAAATATTTTTTCACAAAATTTTCAAAATTCACATATTTAATTCTGTAAATTGGCGAGTCAAGAGTTTGAATGCAGGTTTGACTATCAAAATATAATATTCCAACTTTTGATTGGCGTTATACCAAAGTGAGATTAAAAGTTGCATAAAAAAAGGCTTTCAAAAAATACTTTTTGAAAGCCTATAGTTTGGCGGCTACCTACTCTTCCACCTTTTGGGCAGTACCATCGGCGTGGGTGGGCTTAACTTCTCTGTTCGGAATGGGAAG
>JAITNR010000203.1 GCA_031290375.1 Prevotellaceae bacterium
TTTTTGCAACATATCATCAGAACCGAGACCAAAGAACGTTTTTCGGCAGCGCGAATCAGCGAAGAACTGTGGTCTGTACAGGAAAGTATCCTTATTGACCCGAAAAAACAGAAACGATATGTTTTGCCTGCCAAAACGTCAAAAGACACACAAACAATATATCAAGCACTGAAAAAACACCGAAGTTTAGTGCCTTATCAATTACTCGAAAATTAAAAAGTGTAGTGGCTCGCTGTTTTAGTAAGTCATTGAGTAATAGTGCTTTGTAATTTTTGACCGTCGAAATCAGGAGATACAAATACATGTTACGTATTTTTAGACGGAGTTAGGGCTTAACAATTCCCAAATCCAATAAAAAAAACCGCCCCTATTCCCAGAGCGGCTTCTTCATTAGATTTAAGAAGTTTGTGATTCTCAATTTTTCTTCACAATCAACTTCTCCACTCTATCCATACCATCGGCAATCACTCTGACAAGGTACGTTCCGTCTACGTAGTTGGCAACGTTGAACTCGGCTTTGTCATTGCCTGCACTTATGGTGCGGGTTTCGATTAGTTTGCCATCTATGTCGGTTACTGTTACTTTGGCGGACGTGCGCAAGCCCTCTACCTTGACCGTAGCTATTGAGTTGGCTGGGTTGGGGTAGATTAGGAACTCGTTGGCATTAGCCGTGTTGTAGCCGTCGGGAACTTCTTGCAGGGTTGTGAAGCTCATAATGGCACCGTAGTGCGGAGCGGTGGCAGTGGTAGCATAGGCACGGAACTCGTAGTCCGTATTAGGCGTCAAAGCTGCAAGGGCACTGCTATTGGATGTAGTGATTACCGGTATCCAGGAAGCAGCATTAACCACTCTGTACTCAAACCCCTGTTCATCAATATTCTCCGAACATTGAACTACCGTCTTGTTCAATGTAGCGGTGGTCTGACCAACAAGACTGGCTGCTACGGTTGTAACTATCGGTGTACCACTGTACAGAGTTGTGAAGTCCAGAGTCAGTCCGTAGTGTGTAACTGCTGTAGCGATGGCATAGGCACGGTACTCGTAGCGTGTATTCGCTGTCAAGCTTGTGAGGGTGAGGTTGCCTGTGCTGGCTGTAGATGTCCAAGAAGTAGTGCTGCCGTACACTCGGTACTCAAACCCCTGTTCATCAACAGGATCTGTGTTGGCTGTTACCGTTTTGCGCAATGTAGCACCTGTTGCCGTGATGTTATTGGCTGGCAGCGTGGTAACAGTAGGAGGTATAGCCCCAGTACCGGTAACCTCGACTCTATCAATGGCGAAGTATTCGAAGCCAGGAACAATACTGGTAAGGTTCACTCTGAAAGCAATGTAATGGCAGTTAGGGGTAATTGCACCGGAGAGCGAAGCTGCAAAGGAAGCATACGAATTTGTAGGGGGTGTTACGTCCATAATTAGCTCAAAAGTATTTGGCTCCGAAACATCCGACATTACGCCAAGCTCAACCGTACCTGAAAGTCCAAATTGACCATTCTTTAACACATGTAATTCTACATTCATACTGCTCACATCCGTAGCAAACTCAGGAGTTGCGATCAATTGTGTCAGGTGATTGGAAGTAGCGTCAAATCTTATGTTACGTTGAGCCGTTTCAGTCCACATGTCATTAACTCTTGGAGATCCTTCGTCTTCCAGAACTCGTATCCAGCAATTGGGTGAGGAGCCAACGGCATAGGAACCAAAGTATTCTGTCCAAGGCAGTGTTGATATTGCTGTGCAGAGCGTTGTGAATGTTACTACAGTTGTCCATTCGCTTGTTTCTGTAGTACAATCTGCCTGTACGTATACATAGTATCGCGTACCTTGATTTAAACCTGCAGCATGGTAAGATGCTACGGTAGCAGTAAACGGACTAACGGCAGCAAAATCTATCACAACAGTATCTGAAACAATTACGTTCCACGCTGCGCCGCCTGTCCATGTAATATCTGCGGTATTTACGCCTATTGCTGTGGTACCAACCCCTGTGGGCCTAGGACATGACCCAGATGGGATATTAAATCCCGTAATAACAAGGTCGTCAATAGCGCAACGCTGAATTGTACCGGCAGTCTGAGTAAAAATACTCACAGCCGTAGAAGCAGCAGCTATCACAAACGTTGTGGTGTATTCCCCAAAATCGGTAGAATAAAGAGGTACAGGATGCGTAGTACTATTCACCACCACGGTATTTAGTACGCTATTGTAGCTTATAGCCAATGGCACTGCTTCCGGATTCATTGTCGGATATGGAGACACGTTCACAGCCCTGAATGTAACTCTTATGGAGTCGTAAGCGGCTGTATTTACATCTTCGGTGGTAATACTACCAATGGTTAACGCACCGCCAATCAAAATCGCTCCTCCCGCCTGGTTGGCAACTGCAACACTTGCAATTCCGTCAAGAACTGAAGCATCTGCTTGCGTACTAAACCCCATCATTGACAGCAAGTCTTCTGTCAAATCAGAGAAATCCTGCGTATACGGCAGGGTAATGGTTTGTGCCATTCCACACATGGCAAAAAATGTTGCCATAATTAACATTGTTAACTTTTTCATACGTTTAAAATTTAAAATTATTGATAAAAAGGGTTAAAATATCCTACTCTTAAGGCTTTTCGGCTACGCCCCGTTATTTTTAAGTGGTGACAAGCTCCACTTCCCACTCTTTTGTTTTGCAAGGTTTTCGCAGGATTTTTCCCTTGGTTCTGGTTCTGTTTCTGGTTCTGTTTGTGGGTTGGCAGCCCGTTTTTGCCGTTGTTGTTTGTTTGCTTGTTCCACTTGTTATTTTTAGCCCTCTAAATCACACAAAGGAGATTTTGTGGATTGAAATTAATTTTGTATTTTCGATTCTCAATTTTCAATTCATTAAATAACACAAAAGGCAGTCTATAATAACTAATAGACTGTATATCAATAATATAGCTGCACTGCAAATACGTAACTATCTGATAACCAACAACTTGGGGGGGGTAACTCGCTCATAATAAATGAGTTGCAGGCTTTTTTTGTTTGCAACGCTACAATCATTGCATTTGTAAGTAACTTTTCATCTTTTATCCCTTTTTGTTTATAAAACCAAATGCAAGGATAAAATATTTTTTTTGAATAAACAAAATATTTTTTTTGAAGTTTTTTTAATTTTGTGTATGCCTTTTTTAATGAATAATGAATAATTAAATGCGGACTTTGCATGATAATTGCATTTATGTCCGCAGGCATTCATATCAATAGAAACAAATATATTCAACTACCTGAGTAGTTACAAGCAAATAAACATAAGCGTTCACTGTTTTATCTATGTTAATTCAAAATATTAATGTAAATTTGCAAAAAAAATATGAGTTTATGGAAAATGAACTGCACGAAGAATGTGGCGTATTTGGAGTTTTTAATGTGGAAGATGCGGCAAATATCACCTATTATGGTCTTCACACATTGCAACACCGTGGACAAGAGGGTTGCGGCATAGTGGCTGCCGATGGGAACAACTTCTCCAACCATAAGGGTGAAGGGTTGGTTACGGAAATTTTTAATGAGAAAAATCTTGTTTCCTTGCCCGGTCGCTGTGCGATAGGACACGTGCGTTATTCCACTTCGGGCGGAGGCGGCATAAAAAATGTTCAGCCATTTGTTTTCCGCCACCACACCGGTACTTTTGCTCTGGCTCACAACGGCAATCTTGTAAATTCACGCGAGCTGTCAAAATACCTCGAAGACAGAGGTAGCCTTTTTCAATCTACTTCCGACAGCGAAATACTTGCTCATCTAATCAAAAAAGAGAAAGACGAAGATGCCCGTCTTTACAACATAATTTCGGCTCTCAATATGATTGAGGGTGCATTTGCCTTTTTGATTTTAACGGCAAACAGACTCTACGTTGCACGTGACAAATACGGCTTGCGTCCCGTTTCGATAGGCAAACTTAATGGCGGCTTTGTGGTAAGCAGCGAAACCAGTGCTTTGGATACAGTCGGAGCAACTTTTGTTTGCGATGTTAATCCGGGCGAGATTATAACTTTGAGCAATGCAGGTATTACTTCTACCGATTATTCAAAATTCAAGCACAACTATCTTTGTGCAATGGAGTATATCTATTTCTCCCGTCCTGACAGCGATTTGGAAGGATGCAACGTTCACGCTTTCAGAAAAGAGAGCGGCAAACTGCTTTTTGAGGAGTCGCCAGCCGATGCCGACATTGTGATTGGTGTGCCTGATTCCTCTTTGAGTGCCGCAATAGGCTATGCTGAAGCAAGTGGTTACCCTTATGAATTGGGGCTGGTTAAAAATAAATATATCGGCAGAACTTTTATTCAGCCATCTCAAACTATGCGGGAAAAGGGTGTTAGAATGAAACTGTCAGCTGTTCGTTCCATCGTGAATGGAAAACGGGTGGTTTTAATTGATGATTCGCTTGTGCGGGGTACAACTTCCAAAAGGATAGTTTCGCTTTTAAAAGAGGCAGGCGCAAGGCAGGTTCACGTTAGAATTGCCAGTCCGCCCATTACCAACCCCTGTTTTTATGGGGTGGATACGAGCACTTACGACGAATTGATGAGTGCACACAAAAACGTTGAACAGGTGTGTGAACTGATTGATGCAGACTCACTTGCATTTCTTTCACAGAAGGCACTCTTTAGAGCAGGCAATCGCACGGAACTTTGCCTTGCCTGTTTCAACGGTAAATATCCGACAGCCCTCTACCACAGTCTTACAGAGGCAAACAAGGACGGAAAATTTTGATTTATTGAAAAAAATAATTAACTAAGCACAATGCCCGAAAAAATCACCTTGCGAGCTGTTGAACCCGAAGATTTGGAGTTTTTTTACAAATATGAAAACTCGCATTCACTTTGGGCTTTTGGGCAAAGAAGAGAGCCTTTTTCTAAATTTGCCCTTAAAGAATACATAAACAGTTGCGACAAAACCGTTTACGAGCGGGGACAACTTCGTTTTATGATTGTTGAAAATGGAAACAACACCACTGTCGGTACTATAGATTTGTCTGATTTCGACTATCATAATCAAAGAGCAGAAGTCGGTTTGTTTATCGTAGAAGAGTTTAGAAATCAAGGCTTTGCTGAGCGTGCGTTAAAACTCTTGGTCGATTATGCGTTTAATTTTCTTCATATCCATCAACTTTATGCTTTTGTAGCAAAGGAGAATCAATCGTCTGTAAATCTGTTTGTTAAAACGGGTTTCGACTATTCGGCAGAATTAAAGGACTGGTTTTATCACTCAAAAAAGTATCAAACCGTAGTGTTTTTTCAAAAAATATTTGTGTGATCAGGTTTTTGTAAATATACATTGCCATTGAATAAAAAAAAATGAAAAGAGATAAATGTTTAACCAACATTGGAAATATTTTTACCTCCGTTTGCTGAAATCAAGTATTCCTGTGCTCTTTCAAAATCCGGCCAAAAGTTAGAATATGACTTGTCGGTAGCTCCGGGGTTAAGCAATTTGAAATTGTATTTAACCATCATCAGTGCAAAAACCATTGCTATTCGGTAGTCGTTGTGTGTGTCGATTATTGGATACGGTTCCATTTCGCAGGTTTCACCATCCCAACCAACAGAATTTCTGGTCTCCGTCAAAATAAAACCAAGTTTGCTAATTTCAATTACTAACGATTGGATGCAGTTATTCTCTTTAATTCTCAGATTTTCAATGCCATGAAAGTCAAATCTAATATTTTTCAAACAACAAACGGCTACCATTATCGGTACTAAATCGGGGTAGTCACCAAAATCATATTCAAATATTTCAGGTAATTCTTTCTCCTCTTTTTCGAGAAACAGATAATTCATTCTAATTGATGATTTTATACCAAAAATATTGAATATTTTTTTGACAATTTTATCCGTCTGTAAACTTCTCTTGGTTATCTCTTTCAATATTATTTCCTTATGGTTGGAAACGAGCAAATATCCATACCAAAAAACTGCAGCCGACCAGTCGGACTCTATGGAAAAGAGTTTTGGGACGTATCTTTTGTTTGAGATTGTTATTATTTTTTGCAACAGTTTTACCTCTGCTCCACACAACCCCATTATTTGCTTTGTGAGCCAGAGGTGCGGAAAAGAATTTGTGCCTTCAAGTTTGATAGCTAAACCATTTGGCAGGAGTGGGGCAATCAGCATAAGGGCTGATATAAATTGACTGTTTGAAGAGGCATCTACTGTAATTTTGCCGCCTTTGAGTTGTTTTCCGTATATTTTCAGCGGCAGGCGGTCTTCGCTTTCCCAGAACTCAATGTCTGCACCGAGTTTTCTCAATGTCCTTACCAATTCGCCGATTGAACGTTTTTTGAGTGTCTCGGAGCCTGTCAGCAACCACTCACCCTCTTTTTGTGCAAGGTAGGCGGTCATAAACAGCATTGCCGTACCTGAGTTTTTCACGTCAATTATTTCCGCCGCATTTGATAACAAAGCTTGCAACAGCACTTTGGTGTCATCGCAAGTTACATCATCATCGTGACAAAGGATTTTTTTTCCACTCAGTGCCTCTATCATCAAAATCCTGTTTACTATACTTTTGGATTTTGGCAGTCTTAATTGGAAGGTTGAATTGTCCACGCTAATTCGTTTTTCATTCCTAACCAACAATCTTTTACAAAGGTTGAAGAACTGGTTTGTCCTCCAACAAGATAAATTTTTACTTTGTCCTTATCCAAAGCCACCTGAGCATTGTAGCGATTAACATACAGAGAGTTAATTCTCATATTCTCAAGCAGTGCTTTCCACGAAAGACCAAAATCGGGAGAATATAACTGAAAATCATCAGTTAAAACTCCACTTGCATCCTTGCCGCCAATCATCATCAGATGATTGTCATATTGAAAGACGGCAACGCCCGAACGGACAGAAAACCAGTTGCCCGTAATGGCGAGATTAGCCCAATATGAACCGTTTTCAGTACTCCAAACGGAGTTGAGCAGATTTCCATTCAAATCTTCACCGCCTACAACAAATGCTCTTTGGTTACCTGCCGTTACAGAAGTATCCACACAGATACCTGCTCCACTAACGGGAAAAGTACTTGAAAGAGTGGTTTTTTGAGACCAGACAAAAGAAGTTGTATCTAATTCGTACAATTTCAATTCGTTATTATTAATCCCGTAAATTTTCTCATTAAGTACAAAAAGCATATTATCGACTGTATTTGAAGAACCGTGTTGATCCCAATTTGCGCCGTCAGAAGATATATAAACGCTGTTGTTGTCGAAAACATACAATTTTGAGGACAGTTCAACAATATATTTAATATCAGCACTATTTGGAAAACCGACGAGGGTATTTTCAGTCCAGACGGAACCGTTATCAGATGTGTAGAGCTTAACGGCACTGCCTGTGTTTATGTACAAATTCAATTTGTCGTTGAAAAACAGCAATTTTTCCCCAACCGCATTGTCAGGATAAACCTGCAATTGCGATGTAAGCCCTTTCCAGACGTATAAATTGGGGTCGTTCTTGTGACCACGAACATTTATGGAGTACGTTTTAGTTGTCTTTTTATCCTTTGCCGTAGTTACAATTTTTACGGGAATGGAGTCGGAAAAATCAATCACAGGCAGGCTGGTTACAGTGCTTCCATCGTATTGGTAAGCAACAGTGTCCTTGCCGCTCATTATCACAATCGAAGACAAAGCACTACCCAGAATAATCGGTCTGAGCGAATCCAATTTCGTTGTATATGAGAGCGAGTCCGTGTTGTGTATTTCACCGTATCCGTTGCCGTCTGCATCGTGGTTAATAGTAAATGCTACCGAATATTCGAGGCTGGTAGAAGTGGCACTAATCACGTTGAAAGAGGTGATATTAGCGTTTTTATCTTCGGCAGTTGCACTGGTATCAACGCAGGAAGTTAGGGCAGCAGCCAATATCGTCAGAATTACAAAGTACTTTTTCATTTAATTATCTAATTATTTTATGATTTATCAATTTAAACTTATCTGTCATTATGGCATTGCTTCACTTTCAAATTTGCCTTAATTACAACATGCAAAATTAATACAAATTATTAAATAACAAAGCACAAAGTTGTAAAAAAAATCGTTTCCCGTTTTTTATCGGGTCAAAACCGTTACCATAAACTCCTCTGACAGTGCTTTGAGAGATAAATGCTGTGTTGTCAATGGGTGCGTATCAACCTAAAAAGTTGCAGAACCTCAGAGCATTTTGCCATTACCATCATCACTTTTTCTATTATTTGTCAGACAGTTCGAATAGCAATTCTATTTCATAAGACGAGTCTATTACAAAGCCACCATTACTTTTGAAACCCCAAATAATTAAATTTGACTATTACCGACTATATCAACATTAAGGCTAATTCTTTTGGGGGCTGTTATTGTTTTTGAAATCCCCCTCTAAATATTAAAAATTTTAAATGAATATCGTATCTAATACCTGAATCACTTCCAAATACCCGTCATTGCAGGCTTGACCCGCAATCCCCTGTTTTTAGGACTTATTTAGATGGGGATTGCGGGTCAAGCCCGCAATGACGCACGTTTTCAGGATGTTATACGTATAATCATTAAAAATTACCAACAAAAAAAATCAGACAACCCCATTCAGAGATTGTCCGATGTTCGTTGTTGTCTGAACTGTGATTTTAATGTGATTAAAATGATTGGTATAAGCGTTTAGGTTGCCCAAAAAAAATGCTACCTTTGTAGCGTGAAAACAAGAGAAAAATTTACAGGAGTGAATTCAATAGAATTTTATAAACACTTTCAAAGCGATGAGGATTGCTACAAATATATTGCCGACATAAAATGGAAAAACGGCTATGTTTGTAAAAGATGTAACAATACAACATATTGTAATGGCAAAAAACCATATTCAAAAC
>JAITNR010000034.1 GCA_031290375.1 Prevotellaceae bacterium
TGAGTATTGTTATAAGTTCAACAGACGGTATTTCGGAGAGAGGCAATTTGACAGGATGTTGATAGCGGCTGTGGCTTACAAAAATGAGTTTAGGTATCATATACGATAATCATTTAAAATAGTTTGCTTCCATTGTTTATTCTTGTTATTATCCTTATCATACTAAATATACCCAATTCTTTTTCGAGGTTCATCCGTAATACGCTTCTGCATTTGTAACTCCGCAAGCGATTGATTTATTAATTCAAGTTGAATCCGTGTATCTTCGTTAATATCGTTGTAATCTGCAAAAACTTCTTCAATATATTCCTTCAATTCTTTTACCTCAAGATGAAGTTTCGTTACTTTGTCGATAGAAGGATTTGATACCAATTGACGGATAGCGACAAAAGCTCGCATAATGCCCATGTTGATTTGTATTGCTGTTTTTGAATGGAGTACGCTACTCAACATAGCAACTCCCAACTCGGTAAAAGCATGGGGTTTATTCCTTATCCCCATAACGATAGAATTGGTTATCACAATTTGTGATTTCCAATTTTGAAATTCTATGTCAGATAATTGAAACATAAAATCTTCTGGGAACCTGTCTATATTTCGCTTTACGGCTTGGTTTAAAGCACGTGTTTCTACACCGTATATTTCCGCTAAATCACGGTCAAGCATTACTTTATGACCCCTAAATTCATAAATCTTACTCTGGATAACTGCTAATTCCATATTTTTGTTATGTTACTTTTTTATTATCATATCATTCAATCATTGATACTAATTCTCGTTTCATTTCCTCGTCAATATCACGATATCGGGCAAAGGCTTTACTGCCCTCTGCGTGTCCGCTCAAACTTCCCACAAGATTAGGGTCTTTTACTTTTTTATAGAGATTTCCGCAAAAGGTTCGGCGTGCAAGGTGACTACTCGCAACCTCGTTTAAAGGGCGAATTTCGCTTTGTCGTGTGAGTGGGTTTAATATCGTAACATTTCGGGTAATTCCTGCGGCCGTAAAGGCTTCTTTGATAGCATCATTATATTTCTGCGTACTGATTAATGGCAATAACTGTTCGCCCTCTAAATCGGCGTATTTTGCTAATATTTCGGTGGCAATGGAATTTAGCGGTACGCGTAAAGTTTTCGGTTTTTCTTCTCGTGTTTTTCCTGCAACATATTCTATTGCGCCGGTAATAATATTTGCTTTTGTAAAATGGTATAAATCGTCCACACGACAACCAATTACGCATTGAAATATAAATATGTCTCTCTGTCTTTCGAGTGGCGCATTTTTAGACAATCAATTCTATACAGTGTATTCCGTTCCTCTATTGTCAAGTAGTAAGGTGTTCCGTAAATTTCTATGGGTGCGCTGTATTTATCAAAGGGTTTATTTTGAGTAATGCCGTTATGATTGCACCAATTAAAGAACGTGCGAAGTTTTGAAAAAATACTTGCAAGCGTATTCTTACCACGTGGCTCGTTGGGGCGGTGTTCGAGAAATTGCAGGTAGAGTTCGGGAAAATTATAGCAGTATTCGTGTTCTTTTGTCAAAAAAACCTCAAATTGTTTCAAGGTATCAGCATTGACGGAATTAATATCAAGAACAAAGTTTTTTTGTCTCGGCACTGTTTTTTTTGTAAATACTTCAAATCTCTGTAACGCACGCAAAACAACACGATAATTATTCTGGCGAACTTCTGAAAGTGGATGTTTCGTCAAAAATTCATTGAAAGCATCAAAGAATGTTTGTCGGGATTGTTCGTACTGTTCTGGATGTAAAACCTTGTCAATTTCGCTTTCGAGTATGTCCGAAGTTAGCGTTTGCCCTTTCTGTAAATAAATTTCTTTAATTAGGTTTTTGCGGTCGGAAACGGCTTTGTCAAAGTCCTTGCGTTGCTGTTCTTCAATAATGCAGCGGGCTTTGATTTTCTGCTGTTTCTTGTCCCATTTGTCAGGAAAAACGAAAATTTCACTTTTGTGGAATAGTTGAAATTCCCTGCCGTCTCTTAATCTGAAACGTACATTTATCGACTTGTTTTTATCGGTTTTCGTAGTGCGTATAAATGCGGTTACTGTTGCCATAAAAATATTGTTATTAAAATCGTGGTGCAGAAATACGGAATTTGCACCACATAAACAAATTTTTCTGCAATTATTTTTCAATAGTTTTCAATTATTATCTTTATAATTATCTGTTATACAGTATCTATTTGCAATAAAAATAGTTTTCTTTGATTTTAATGAATTGCATATTTCAAGTCCCGCTCCGAGTACGGATGGAAACGCTAATAGTCGATAAGTAAGATTGTTAGCGTTTTTTGTTTTCTTCTTGGCGTTTTATCATTCCGTAGAAATAAATCGCTCGGTAGAATGAAATTTGCCCGCGTCCCAGCCCGCATCCTGTTAGGGAGGCAACCTCGTCTTTCTTGGTGGCATATCTATGGATTGTAAAAGCCCTGTGTTTATGAAGAATGCGGGTCAAGCCCGCAATGACAGAGAGAGTGCCTTCAATGATAAAAGAGTGTCCGCAACAACAGAGAAAAAGTTATCCATATTCCAACTCAACATTCGCTTCCGTCCCTTTTCCCGGTTCGGAATAAATCTCTATGCGACCGTCGAACATGGAGAGGCGGGTACGCAGGTTGGTTATCCCCATTCCCATCGGGACGGTT